>JABDGE010000018.1 GCA_013286235.1 Bacteroidota bacterium | reverse complement strand
CAAAATTGCTAATGCTCCGGATCTCGTCAATTAACTCTTTAACCGGATTTATAATTTTACTATTTAGTAGTTTTTCTACATCTAACCGGGTGATATTAATAAGATATAATTCTTTGTTGAATTCAATTATTGCCAAAATATCATTGGGTTTAGCAAAATTTGGTAACTTTTTGAACCAGATTCTTGGGTCGCCTTTTTTACTTTTAGGTCGATAAAGAGAAGCAGTCGTCGGGGTAATTCTAAATTCATCAACTAAATTGGCTTTAATTAGAATCTTACTTAGTTTGCCTTGCTGCTGACTATTATAATCGTGTAAACCTTTTTCTTTCAGGAAACCTCTCACAGGACCTGTCGCGTCAAGTATTGATTTTTTTAGCCCTGTTTTAGTTGGTTCGATTACGGTTGCTTCAACGGAGTTCTTAGTAAGTAAAGCTAATCGATCTTTTTCGGTGTTTGTAAAACTTCTCATTTTGAAAGCTACGAAATATTTTTCAATATTTCCATAGCTGCTGCCCTAGCCATCAATGGAGGAACAGCATTTCCGACTAAAGTATATTGTGGCACTTCATATTTTCTCTTGTTGCCCCCGGTAGATCGCTTCCCCTGGAAAACAAACGAATCATCGAACGATTGCAGCCTGGCCATTTCCCTAACAGTCAATGCCCGCGGATTGGCATAATGTATGTAATCGTCCGCGATGGTCATTACTGTTGGGCTTTGACCGGCTGGCTTCAAGACATTGTAGTTTCGCTTATCCGACTCCAATCCCAGGCCCTTTAACCTCGCTTTTGACTGTTGGTAATCACCTTCATTTAATATTACATCCAAACGTTGGATTACGTCGTCGTTTTGTTTACTGGTTTTGTGATTGTGTAACGGCGCAACCAAGTGGGATAAATGTAATTCAAGTTCTTCATGATCACGAACATAAAATGGATGTTTGGCACTAGCAAAACGACCGTTTAGACGCCCTCGCCGCGACCACTCGGCATAAGTAAATCCGTTGTCAACTTCAGTGCCTCCATCTATCGCCCTCCTCCTCAACAAATTCAATAATCTCTCCGACGATCCGTTGAATTTAGCTACAACATCCACTGGTTCATAATCAAATTTTTCGTCGTTGTTATCGACAAAATCTAAATCATAAAGCGCCTCAAATACTGTTACTTTTTCATGGTCCTCTACAGTGGCCGGGATTTCCTTGATAAGTTTCTGATCTTTCCTGCAACCGATAAACAACACTCGCTCCCTATTTTGCGGCACACCATAATTTGAAGCAAGGGCAACAAAGGGCTCCTGTATGTTATAAAGCCGTGTTTGCGAAAGAATAACGTCAAACTCCAACTCTTTACCTGCGTGGGCCGCAAACTGCCTTAAATCCCCAACACATTCATCAAAACTATATTCATATATTTCGATACCCTTGATAATCTCCGCAATCTCGGCTTTGAATTGTACAGCAGGATTTAAGTTCTCAAAGGCTTGATTTATCTTATCAATTATTGTTCCGGGATCGATAGACGTTAAAAATGCGTCGAAGTCTCTAGCGAACGAGTCATTGTCGACATCTGAATAAGCTTTTTCGGCTATTACCTTCTTCCTGATGTAGGCCAGTTCAGTTTCTCTTTTTAACAAATTAAATCCATGCCGAATGGTGCTTATATTCGGATCGGTTTTGCTGGTTTTATAATCGACGATTTTGGGTGTAAGTTGCCTAAATTTATTTTCAATGTCTGAGATATATTTCTCTTTCAATTTTTCAAGGTCCTTATCTATTTCCCTCTCAAACTGCAGACGAAGCGAATAACACTCCAGGATAAAAGACTGCTCTTTTTGAATCTTTTTTAAATTTGATACAAAATGCAGGATTTGGTGAAACTCCTGTAAATCGACGATCGACCTGATCTCTTGTAGGATCATTTCCTTGATCTTTCCACCCTCCTTGGTTAAAATCCCTTTAACATTTTCCATTACAAAATATTTAGGACGTAGTTGCCTAATTACTTTAAGATAATGAGCAAACAAGTCGTCTTTTTTATCGAACTTTTTCCGTTTTCCCGCCAAACTAAAACTTTGACATGGCGGCCCGCCGCATACAACATCCACGGTTTTGTCGTGGAGTTTTTTGAGCATATTTTCTAAAAAGTTGGGTTCGGTGATATCTTGCTTCAAGAACTCCATATCTAAGCCGAGCTGATGGTTATACCTAGCCAAATGTGTAAGCTCACAATTTTCATTAATGTCGCTTGCCAGCAAAAATTCGAAAAATTTTCCTTTGGCTTCGGCTTGTAAAAAACCCTCGCTAAATCCGCCAGCTCCCGCGAATAAATCGATAAATTTCACTTTTTCGAGTCCAGCATAGTAGCCATCGACATCTGCAACTATGTTTGTGGTCGCATTCTCTTTCCGGCTGTTGATTAACGAAAGTATTTTCTCCTTGATCTTACTTTCGGTATGTAGCGTATGTGGTGTATTATCTAAGTATTTGAAAACTTCGCTTCGCAAAAAGCCAAGATATTTGTTGATGGATAGGTGGTTATAGCAGGTTTCTTTTACCTGCTGGTTCTTCCCATCCCAGTCTTTGTTCCTGATTTTTTCGGCAACTGATATTTTTATTTTGGCATTCTTATTACGAATAACCAAATGGATGGGACATAATTTGTTTTTATCGGCCTTATCGAGGTAGAATTTTGCTGTGATCATTTGCGGACAAATTTACGGACAAAACAAATGTATTGAGTTTAAATTAGTAAGTGAAAAATTTTTGCTAAAATTTTTATCAACACTTTGCGAATAGCCAACAAAATATTATTGGCCGATAGAAAAACCTGCATGGGCCAGAGTTTGAAAATGTGGCCTATAGGGATGAGCCGACGCCGGTGTTATTTCGCTGGCAAGATTTGCAAGAGCCAAGAGCTATGCCAAATAAGCCAGCCAAAATTATGATAGCCAACAACCGTTTTATCTGTTTCCCTTCTAATTAAAAGATTGCGTGAATTCAAGCGGCGATAGAGTAGTCTTGGTTTTAAATAATTTACTGAAGGATTGAATCTGTTCGAAACCCAAAGCGTAAGCGATCTCGCTAACGGAGAGCGGGGTGGTGGACAACAGCTCTTTTGCTTTGTCGATCAGCTTGATATGGATATGCTGCTGTGTGTTTAAGCCGGTGAGGCGCAGCAGTCTGGATAAATAATGGGGAGAAACGTTTAATTCAATACGATTGCTTTCATGGTAAATATTTTTGGCGAAGGTATGTGAGTGGTCGAAGAGCGATTTATCCAAAACGGACTTTTGTTTAGTTGAAATGGATTTGTGGGACAGCAGTTGAAATTATCAACGAAAGCATGATTTCCGGGGACGAAGTGGAGTACGAATGCATGAATGCAGGGCGTAAATGTCTGGTGTAAATGCATTGGCGTAAATGCATGGCCTGAATGTTTGGTGGAGTGCCGAAACAAGTTCGGCATGACTTGGGGGGAGGGAAAAATACAAAAATAGAAATGACAATTAAATGTCACTCCCATCAAAAATCCGTTATACATTTGCTTAACAGTGTTAGATTATTTAATGCTGTTTTAAAATGGCAAGCAAGGATAGGATATTAAGGCTAAAGGAAGAAACCAGGATGAACATCCTGGATGCGGCTTTTAGAATTGTGAAGGAAGAAGGATGGGATGCTTTGAGCATGCGCAAGATCGCTGATGCGATTGAGTACACCGCGCCGATCATTTATGAGTACTTTGACAACAAGGACGCGATACTGCTGGAACTGACCCGCAGGGGATATATGCTACTAACGCGCGACCTGGAAGAAGCTAAAAACGAGCACAGGCTGCCGGCGAGGCAGTTGGAAGCGATGTGGGTGGCATACTGGAACTTTGCATTTGCCAACCAGGAATACTATAAGCTGATGTACGGCGTTTCCACCAACTGCCATTGTTCCTACGTAAATACCCTGCCCGAAGCTGAAAAGCAATGGGACCTGTTCACCGAAGTGATCGGCGAGCTGATGCACATTGAAGATTTGGAATCGGACCTGATCTGTACAAAATATTATACCTTCTGGTCGGTAGTTCACGGGTTGATATCTATCAATATCCTGAGCCGCGGCTCATCCGACGAAATAAACCGCATGGTGCTCATGGAGGCCATTACCGCTATCACACGGTCAATCACCGACCAGGTAGCAGCCAATTAGTTTATATTTTTTTAACAAAAAAGAAACATTGTTAAATTATTTAACAGTGTTAGATTCTGGCGAGTGGTGAGTGGTGAGGTAAGTAGTAGTGGCAGTAGCAGTAGCAGTTTTTTTGTTCATAGTTCATAGCTCATGGTTCATGGCCGGAGTTGGTAAGGAAGGGAAAGGTGATCCGCTGTCGCTGGCTCCTTCGCTTAAGCTTCGGCGGCTGAAAAAAGCTATGACAGACGAAGAAGGTGATAACGATAATCACCGGTGCAATTTGAATTTAATAACAGACTTATCATATAACATCTAAAAAATAAACTATACAATATGGAAAACTTAAGTAAACAACAATCGAATTATCTTAACAATGTTAAATGGCTTAACATCGTTAAATATTTGGTGATCCCGGCCTCGTTGGCGGCGATCATTTTAAACAGCTGCGCGCCGGCGCCGCAGGGACAGGTGGCCATGCCGCCGCCGGCGCTGCCGGTAGCCGTGGTTACCACTGCCACCGACACCACCTACCAGGAATACCCGGCATCGGTAGAAGGCGTGGTGAATGTGGAGATCCGCCCGCAGGTGAGCGGCGCCCTGGATAAAGTATTTGTGGATGAAGGCGCTTTTGTAAACGCAGGGCAACCCTTGTTCAAGATCAACGACCTGCCATACCGCGCCCTATACAACAATGCCCTTGCCGGCCTGCATGCCGCGGAAGCGGCAGTAGGTAATGCCCAGCTGGAAATAGAAAAAATAACACCGTTGGTGCAAAATAAAGTGGTGTCGGACTTCCAGCTAAAAACCGCGAGTGCAGCGCTGGACGTAGCTAAGGCCAATGCCGAGCAGGCCCGGGCCGCAGTTTCCACCGCCCAGATCAACGTAGCTTATACGCTGATCAAGGCGCCGGTGAGCGGTTATATCGGCAGGCTGGGCAAAAAACAGGGAAGCCTTGTTGCCCCTAACGATGCTGATGCGCTCACCCTACTGTCTGACGTGCATAACGTGCATGTGTACTTCTCGCTGGGTGAAAGGGATTTCGTAGGCTTTAAAGAACAATATCCCGGCGAAACCCTCGGCGAAAAGCTAAAGAGGCTTCCCGCAGTAACGCTGTTACTTGCAGATGGTATAGCCTTCGGCACGGCCGGGCATATCGACATGATAGACGGGCAATTCGACAAAAACACCGGCTCTATTACTTTACGGGCAAGCTTCCCGAATGCGGCAGGTTTGTTGCGGTCGGGCAATACCGGAAAGGTCCGCTTGAGCCTGCAGCATAACAATGTATTGATCATACCCCAATCGGCAACGGTTGAGCTGCAGGACAAGGTATTCGTGTTTGCCCTGGCCGACAGCAATAAGGTAAAAAGGCTGCCCATCACCATTTCCGGCAAAAGCGGCTCCAACTACATCGTTAAAGACGGCGTGAAAGCCGGCGACCAGATCGTGCTAAGCGGCATCGACCACCTGCAGGAAGGCGAGATCATCAACCCGGAGAAGACTTCTGCAAGGATTGCCGCGAATTGATCGAGTGGCAGTAGCAGTAGCAGTTTTTTGTTCATAGTTCATAGCTCATGGTTCATGGCCGAAGTAGTGAGTAGTGAGTGGTTAACGCCAAAAGCAAAATTCGAAAGCCAAAATATTGATAATCAAAAGCGTTTTTCAATTATGTAAAATTGATTTAGCGCATACGTTTCAAACTAAAACAGATCAACATGTTCCAAAGATTTATACAAAGACCGGTATTAGCCACAGTGATCTCGATCCTGCTGGTGATATTAGGTGTGCTCGGGCTGGTGAACCTGCCCCTGCAGCAATTCCCGGACATTGCGCCGCCGTCCGTGCTGGTAACAGCGGTTTACCCCGGCGCCAATGCCGAAACAGTTTTGCGGTCGGTAGCGCCCTCGCTGGAGGAATCCATCAACGGTGTGGAAAACATGACCTATATGACCTCGACCGCCAGCAACGACGGTACCCTGGCTATTACCATTTACTTTAAACTGGGGACCAATGCCGACCAGGCCGCTGTAAATGTACAGAACCGTGTTGCCGCGGCCACCAGCCAGCTGCCACCCGAAGTAGTGCAGCAGGGCGTGATCACCCAGAAACAGCAAACCAGCTTTATTATGGCGGTGGGCATGTACACCGAGGACGAAAAGAAGTACGACCAAACCTTTGTGGCCAACTACGCGCAGATCAACATCATCCCGGAGATCAAGCGCATTCCCGGCGTAGGCTCGGCGACCATCTTTGGCGGGGTGAAGGATTATTCCATGCGCATATGGCTCAAGCCGGCGCAAATGGAAGCCTATAACGTTACCCCAGATGAGGTAACGGCAGCCATACAGGACAAAAGCCTGGAGGCCGCGCCCGGCAAGTTCGGCGAGCAAAGCAACCAGGTATTTGAATACGTGATCAAATACAAAGGCAAGCTGAACAAGCCCGAAGAATATGAAAACATCGCCATCCGCGCCAATGCCGATGGGTCTATATTGCGGTTAAAGGATGTGGCGCGCGTTGAGTTCGGCACCTACTCCTATACCAGCGTTACGCACCTGAACGGGCATACCGGCATCGGGATAGGCATTATACAGTTAGCGGGTTCCAACTCCAACGATATCCAGATCGCTATTAACAAGCTGATGGCGAAGGAGTCGAAGAACTTCCCGGCAGGCATCAAATTCAATAACTTTTACAGCACGAAGATCGCATTGGATGAATCGATCGAGCAGGTGGAGCATACCCTTGCGGAGGCTTTTATCCTCGTATTCCTGGTGGTGTTTATCTTCCTGCAGGATTTCAGGTCGACGCTGATCCCCGCAATTGCGGTTCCCGTGGCGATCATCGGTACCTTCTTCTTTATGTCGCTGTTTGGCTTTACCATCAACCTGCTTACGCTTTTCGCGTTGGTGCTGGCGATCGGTATCGTGGTGGATGATGCGATCGTAGTGGTTGAGGCGGTCCACGCCAAAATGGAGCATAAACACTTAGCCCCAAAGGCGGCCACCACCGAAGCGATGCACGAGATCACCGGCGCCATCATCTCCATCACCTTAGTTATGGCGGCTGTGTTCCTGCCCGTAGGCTTTATGAGCGGTTCTACCGGGGTATTTTACCGGCAGTTTGCCTTTACGATGGCGATTGCGATCGTTATTTCGGCGGTGAATGCCTTAACACTAAGCCCCGCGTTGGCAGCTTTGTTTTTGAAGAACACCCATGTTTCGGCAGATGGGAAAGCAGTTGAAACCGGCTTTAAGAAACGTTTCTTCGCCGGCTTTAATAAAGGATTTACAGCGGTGACCGATCGGTATACCGGGGCGCTCAAATTCCTCATCAAAACCAAATGGGTAGCGCTTGGCGGCCTGAGCATCGTGATATTGGTGACGGTTTGGATGGTGAAAAGAACACCGACCGGCTTTATCCCCACCGAAGACCAGGGCTTTATCGCGATATCAATTTCAACGCCATCGGGCACATCGCTTGACGGCACATCAAAAGTTATGCAGGAGGCCGAGACTCAATTAAGAGGATTGGAGCAGGGCCGCTTTGTTACGGCAATTACCGGCTTCAACTTGCTGACCAACTCGACCAGCCCATCGGCAGCCGTATGTTTTGTGCTGCTGAAGCCCCATGCCGATCGCGGCAAGGTGAAGGACATCGATGCGATCATGAACGAGATAAGAGGCAAAATGGCCGGCATACCCGGAGGCAACTTCTTTGTATTTGAATTCCCTACCGTGCCGGGTTTCAGCAACGTGGAAGCGCTCGACCTGGTGTTACAGGACAAAACCGGCGGCTCGCTGGATAAGTTCAGCGGCGAGGCCAACAGCTTTATCGGCGACCTGATGAAACGCAAGGAAATCGCTTATGCCTTCACCGCATTCAAGGCGGACTATCCGCAATACGAGATCCAGGTGGATAACGACAAAGCCGACCAGCTTGGCGTAAGCGTTAAGGATATCCTGCAGACGATGCAGGTGTATTACGGCAGCGTGCAGGCGTCGGATTTTAACCGCTTCGGCAAATATTACCGGGTGCTGGTACAGGCCGATATCCCCGACCGTGCCGATCCTTCATCCATCGACCGGGTGTATGTAAAGAACAAAAGCGGCGCCATGGTGCCTATAAAAACCCTGGTAACCCTGCAGCGGGTTTATGGATCGGAAACGGCCTCACGTTATAACCTGTTCAATTCCATCGAGATCAATGTGATCCCAAAACCAGGCTACAGCTCGGGCGATGCCATCAAGGCGATACAGGAGGAAGCGGATAAGCAATTGGGTGCTGGATATGCTTACGAATTTTCGGGGCAGACGCGCGAGGAGTTGTCCTCCGGCGGGCAGTCGGCAATTATCTTTACGCTGTGTTTAGTGTTTGTATATTTCTTATTATCAGCACAATACGAAAGCTATATCCTCCCGCTGGCGGTGATCCTGTCTATACCAACCGGCATTTTCGGTGTGTTTGTGGTGCTTGGGTTGACCGGCATCGAAAACAACATTTATGTACAGGTGGCGCTGATCATGCTGATCGGTCTGCTCGCTAAAAATGCCATCCTGATCGTCGAGTTTGCAGTCCAGCGCCGAAGAGCAGGGCAGCCATTGGTGGCAGCCGCATTAGAAGCTGCGAAATTACGGTTGCGGCCAATCCTCATGACTTCGCTTGCCTTTGTGGTGGGCTTATTCCCGATGAGCATTGCGACCGGTCCATCTGCACAGGGTAACCACTCTATCAGCATAGGCGCGGCAGGAGGCATGGTTTCAGGCGTGTTGCTCGGTTTGTTTGTGATCCCCGTGCTGTTTGTGATCTTCCAATCCTTGCAGGAACGGGTGACCGGGGTGCCCCTGGCGGTTCTGAATAATGAAGAACGCCATCTGAGGGGATTGCTCGACCCAACCAATGGTGAGTTGAAGGAACAGTTTACGGTATAGGTGAGTAGTGAGTAGTGAATGGTGAGTGGTGAATAGTAAGTGGGCAGTTGGGAGTTGGCAGTGAGCAGTTGCGAAAAGTAAATCGCAAGGCATTGATTACCAATTTAATGTAGCCAATGTGAGTTAACGGAATTTATATAAATAAACTAACATGAAAAAAGTAATAAACGGGCTTGCAGTGCTGGCATTCGCGCTTAGCGCCTGCAGCGTTTCAAAAGATATAGGCAGGCCGCAGGCTGCGCTGCCGGATACTTTCCGGAATTCGGCGCGATCTGCAGATACCACGTCTATTGCGGATATGCAATGGAAAAATTTCTTTACCGATCCGGTTTTGCAAACGCTGATCGACAGCGCCATTGCGCGTAATTACGATATGCAGGAAGCGGTGAAGAATATTGACGCGGCACAGCTGCTTTTTAAACAAACCAAATGGAACAATGTGCCGGAGGCGGATCTTACGGTTTCGGCCAGCAGCGACAGGCCTTCCAATACCAGCCTTGATGGGTTGAGCTTGAGCGAATACAAGCTGGCCAATCACATCGAGGACTATACGGCCTATGTCTCGTTATCGTGGGAGGCTGATATCTGGGGTAAAATAAAAAACCAAAGCAAGGCCGCGCTGGCGCAATACCTGCAAACCATTGAGGCTAAAAAGGCGGTGCAAACCAGCCTTGTTGCAGGTGTGGCAGAAGGCTACTATAATTTGCTGATGCTGGATGCGCAGATCAGGATAGCCCAGAGCAATGTGAGATTGGACGATAGCACCCTGCACATCATCCGCCTGCAATATAACTCCGGCCAGGTGACCCTGCTGGCTGTGCAACAGGCCGATGCGCAATTGCAGGCAGCTACCCAATTGGTGCCGCAATTTGAACAGAACATAGCGATACAGGAAAATGCGTTGAGCGTTTTGGCCGGCAAACTGCCGGCCAATATTTCCCGTGCTGCCGTGTTAATGCAAACCGAGGTACCCACCGATATTTCGGCTGGCCTGCCATCTGCCTTGTTAAGCAACCGCCCCGATGTAAAAAGCGCCGAGCTTGCCGTAATGGAAGCGGATGCCAATGTGGGTATTAACAAAGCCTATATGTATCCGGCACTGCGGATAACCGCCAGCGGCGGCACAGACTCGTTCAGGGCGAGTGATTGGTTTAGTATTCCATCGGCCTTATTTGGTATGGTGGCGGCCAGCGTTGCACAACCATTGCTGGATCATAAAATATTAAAAACCCAATACGAGGTTGCGGAGGTTAACCGCGATAAGTCGGTATTGCAATTCAAGCAGTCGGTGTTGAACGCCGTTGGTGAGGTAAGCGACGCGATGGTGAAGATCGAGAAGTTGAAACAGCAGCAGGCCATCGCCACAAACCGGGTGCAAACATTGAACCAGGCCACCGCTAATGCCAACCTGTTGTTTAAAAACGGCATGGCGAATTACCTGGAGGTGATCACCGCCCAAAGCAGCGTGCTGCAAAGCCAGCTTGATTTGGCCACCATAAAAAGGGACGAGTTGACAGCGGTGGCTGATCTTTATCGGTCCTTGGGCGGGGGATGGCGATGAGCCTAAAGTCCGAATCCCGATAGCTATCGGGACCGAAAGTCGGAAAGTCGGAAGTCGGATTTCGTGAGTCGGAAAGGCGGAATCCCCATCGCTATCTGGATAGCAGTCGGAAGGAAGATGCGTTAAATGCGATAAGCTTTTGCTAACGGCCCAATATTATTTAACAGATTTAACCATAAACATCGTTTGCCTCGTCTGGCGGCGGCCCTGCGCGAGGTGGGTAGCCCCTAACGGGGCAATTTTGTGTTGTTTTGTTCTTTCTACAAACGTTTAGCCCCTATGGGGCAATTCGTTGAGCTGAAATGAACTTCCATTTGGATAGGAGGGGCGCCTGTAGAGAAGCATATTCCCAACAACGTTTGTTGTCCGGGCCTAATTCGGTAATTTGGCGACAAAACACGACGGTAGTCTCAAACAATGAAAGTCTTAAAATCGAATTGGAAAACCGCCGTTGGGGTTTTTATAGCAGTTTTTCTGTTTGCATTGGTGATCAACCTGGCCAACAAGGACCAGGCCTATAGCTTTTTTCAGTCAGTAGTTTCCGCATTGATCGGCATCGTTCTCTATGGTTTTACATCCTGGTGCTTGTTTTTTGTATTGCTGCTGATTTTTGAGTTGATTTTCGCCGTTAGAGCCCGGGTAAATCTTAAATTGATGTTACTTGCACAATGGATATGTGTTAGTTCGCCGTTCGTTTATTGGTCAGTCAAATATAGCGAATGGATATTCGTTGTTGGTGTGGTTGCTTTTTTTGTAACACAATTTATGCGGTTAATGGCAATAAGGAAGTCACAGGGCTACTCCGGAATGCAGGCCTAAATCAAGGAATTTGCCCCGTAGGGGCTAAACGTTTGTAGCAATCAACCAGCAAATTAATATTGCGCCGTAGGGGCTACCCTTAGCCATCTAGCAGGTCGTGGAAGATGTATTTTTCGTCATATTCCACCGCGTAGCCCCTAAGCATATCAAGGTACTCTTCTCTAAAAGTCTTTTTTGCGTGATGCTGTTTTTGGCCCATAATATATTCAATAACGCCGCTGATCTGCGTCCGGCTATTGCTGAACGCCCCGTAGCCATCCTGCCATTGAAATTTCCGACTGGTAAAGCCTTCTTTATTTATAAATTCGGAGCTATCCCCTTTTGCCATACGCATCATATCCGAAATGGATTGGTTGGGATTTAAGCCAACAAAAAAATGCAAATGATCGGGCATTGAATTTATGGCCAATAATTTATGGCCATTATTTTGGAGAACTCCGGTAATGTATTTATGAAGGCGTTCTTCCCATGATGGCGCTATGACTGCTTGTCGATATTTTACTGCAAAAACGCAATGGATGTAGAGTTGGGTGTAGGTATTTGACATAGTGACAAACGTGTTTTCAAAAATAATATTTGAATGCATATCTGCAAAGGGTAGCCCCCTACGGGGCAATATTATCTTGTCTGTTTTTTTCTACAAACGGGTTGCCCCTACGGGGCATGGAGCGATTACGCTATGAATGCATCGACACCAGGTAGTTTAAAAAGCGCATCCTTTGGGTTGAACCGGGGATGCGCTTTGGTGACGTGAACAGACGATCATTACAGGTTTATCCCGCCCGAAACTTCGATCTTTTGTCCGTTCACAAATTTTGCCTCGTCGGTGCATAAAAATGCGACCACACTTCCGATATCATCTGCCTTTCCGACGCGACCAAGGGCGGTTTGCGATTCGATCATCGCTTTTACTTGCGGCGTGTTACGGATGAGCGCGCCGTTGAAATCGGTTTCGATAGCGCCGGGCGCAACCACGTTTGCACGGATGCCGCGCGCCCCGTATTCTTTTGCCACGTAACGGGTGAGCACCTCTATCGCGCCTTTGCATGCCGCATAAACAGCGTATCCGAAAACGTTGAAGCGGGCTGATCCTGATGATATAAATATAACGCCGCCATTGTCGTTCATCATCAACAGGGATTTTTGGGTGAGGAAAAACACCCCTTTGAAGTGAATGTTCACAAAATTGTCGAAGGTGTCTTCCGTTACTTTTGCTATGGGGATGGATGCCCCGATGCCGGCGTTATTTATCAGGAAGTCGAATGTCTCAACGCCCCAGGTTTCCATTAAAGTATCTTTTACCTGCCTGAGGAGGCTGTCGAATGACGCGATTTGCGAAACATCAAACTGCAAAGCGACTGCTTTTTCGCCCGCTTGTTGGATTTCAGCCACTACCTTGTCAGCCTCCGTTTTATTGGTATTGTAGGTGAGCACTACGCCGATGCCTTTGCGGGAAAGCGCCAAAGCCATATCCCGGCCGAGGCCCCGGCTGCCGCCTGTTACTAATGCGATCTTTTTAGTTGTCATGTGTTGTTTATTTAAAGTCTAAAGGTAGTTAGCCTGGGAAGCGGGTTGCTAACGAAATTCAAATCAATGTTTGCGAAATTCAATCAATGTAACGGGCATCGGCGATTTGGTCCGCTCAATCAAACATCCCGAAAATATCAATCCAACTGTTTTGGCGGCGAAACCCCTCCTCCATGGGAGTCCTTCGGACCCGCCACTTCACAGCCGGCCGCACCCCTCCCCGAGGAGGGCGCTTTCGCTTTGACGTATTTCTTCCGAACACCTGTGGCATTAAACCCATCGCTATAGTTAAATACCATGCCCGCCTGCAGCAATTTAACCCATCTTGACATTACCAGTTCGGCATTGTCAAAACAAATTGATATTTTAGTTGCAAACGGGTAAATAGTGTGTTATCGAAACGATTATGCCTACCCTAAGCAAATGGACAATAAAAGAGTTTTTATGGTGATGGGCGTGGTGGCGCTGTTCCTAGTGAGCATGATCATTTCGCAATATTATAACGCATTAAACAAAGCGGAACTGGTCAAAAAAAGGAAAGCCGAATATGGGGGGCTGCAATTCAGCGGCAAGGTTACCGGTTATAAAGTGTACCGGTATATGAATAAAAACTATTACAAAATATGCGTAAAGCTTGATTCGTCCGGCATTAAGCCGCTGTACATTTATGACGAAGACGATGCCATTACCATAAAGAGGGGCATCGCTACATTTTCAGCAGGATTTCTTAACCACACCCTTGGACCGGCCGATTCCGTTGCCGTTAATGTGGGTAATAGCGGAAAGATCATTTTCCATTACGCTGCCAATGTGCTTGACGAAAGAACTTTGGGCTTTGACCCGATGGGATTAGCGGAAGGGGATCTTCGGACTTGTAATTAGGGTCGGGTCGGGAATCTTAAGCCCAAAATCAAAAGTTCCATTTGTTTCCAGATGACCCAATCATTTATTTTGACAATGGCCTTACCGGCAGCTTAATGCACCTTGTTATCTTTGGTATTTATAAAAAAGAAGATTATGAAAGTTGAAATATGGTCGGATGTGATGTGCCCGTTTTGCTATATCGGCAAACGCAGGTTTGAACAAGCGCTGCAAGGTTTTACGCATAGGGATGATGTAAATGTAGAATGGAAAAGTTTTCAGCTTAACCCGGACATGGTGACCGACCCGAACGTTAATATTACGCAATACCTGGCGAATATAAAAGGCTGGTCGCTGGAACACGCCAAAGAAATGAATGCTCACGTTACCCAAATGGCTGCCGCTGAAGGGTTGACCTACAACTTTGATAAGGCCGTTGTAGCAAACAGCTTTAATGCGCACCAGTACAGCCATTTTGCTAAAAAGCATGGATTGGGCGCGGGAGCGGAAGAGCAACTCTTCAAAGCTTATTTTACCGAAGGCAAAAATATTGACGACCTGGCCATTCTCGTTGAACTGGGCAGGGAATTGGGATTGAACGCGGATGAGCTAAACAAGGCGCTTGAAACCAATGCCTATGCCGATGAGGTGAAACATGATGTTGCCGAGGCACAATACCTGGGCATAAGGGGCGTGCCGTTTTTTGTGTTTAACAGTAAATACGCTGTTTCGGGTGCCCAGGCTGCTGACGTATTCGGGCAGACGCTGGATAAGGCGTATACTGAATGGCAAAAAGAAAATCCTGCCAGGATAGAAGAAATTATTGAAGGTGAAAGCTGCGGCCCGGATGGGAACTGTTGAGTGGTGTGGGCAGTGGGCAGTAGTGAGTAGTCAGTGGTGAGTGGTCAGTGGTGAGTTTGCGGTTGGCAGTGGGTAGTTGGCAGTAGGACAGCGTAAAAAGGGCAATCCTGACGGTATGGACTCGCAATTCGACTTACTTATCATTTACTCACCACTCACTACTCACAATTCACCACTCACCATTGCTTGTCCTGCCACTGCTGGCTAAAGGATTTCGGCGCGACCGTCGGCATTTTGCGGAAATGGCCCCAGGTTTTTTTGAAGAACTTTTTGAGCAGGAAGTTTTTTGTTCCCCCACTGAAAAAATCCATGAACTTTCGGTTCAGCATGCCTTTTTTCCAGGCAGCCCATCCCCATTTTTCGCTTGTTGTAACGAGTTCGCTGTTCACAGCATCCCGCCGGTTCAGCAGCAATAGTTTGTGAATATCGATCTTCACCGGGCATACTTCCGTACATTTACCACAAAGACTGGATGCATAACTCAAATGTTTGAATTCAGCCATGCCGTCGGTATGCGGTGTGATGACGGAGCCGATCGGGCCGCTGTAGGTGGTCTCGTAGCTGTGTCCACCGATGTTTTTATACACCGGGCAGGCATTGAGGCATGCGCCGCAGCGGATGCAGTACAGGGCCTGGCGCTGGTCTTTTTGGGCAAGCAGGTTGGTGCGGCCGTTATCCAGCAGTACTACATACATTTCGTCGGGGCCGTCGCTTTCATCCGGTTTGCGGGGACCGCTTAAAATGGTATTGTAAACGGTGATGTTCTGGCCGGTTCCGTGTGTGGCAAGCATCGGCCAGAAGAGGTCGAGGTCGGCTATTGATGGAATCAGCTTTTCTATGCCCACAACCGCAATATGGATCTTTGGGAAAGAGGTACTCAGGCGGGCGTTGCCTTCATTTTCGCTGATGGCGATGCTGCCTGTATCGGCAATTAAAAAGTTTGCCCCGGTGATACCCACATCTGCCTTCACATATTTTTCACGGAGTAATTCGCGCGCTTTTTGGGTAAGCTGCTCGGGCGTGGCATCCAAAGGGCTACCAAAACGCTCGTGGAACAGTTTGGCAATGTCTTCCTTCGACAGGTGCATAGCAGGGGTAACGATATGATAGGGCTTTTGACCCAGCAGCTGAACGATATATTCGCCCAGGTCGGTTTCAAGGGATTCGATGTGGTGATGTTCCAGGAATTCGTTTAAGCCGATCTCCTCGGTCACCATCGACTTGGATTTAACAACGGTTTTGGCGCCGGCCTTTTTTAGAATGTTTAGTATTTCGCGGTTGGCTTCTTCGGCATCATTGGCCCAGATCACTTTGCCGCCGCGTTTCTGAAAGTTCGATTCAAATTCAGGCAGCAGTTTATCCAGGTTTTCCATCACCCGCCATTTGATCGCATGGAGTTTGCGTTTGGCGTTTTCGAGATTGACCATGCGCGACAAGCCCCGTTCAACCGCCGCATCATATTTACCAATGTTGTAATTGATAATGCGCCGGTGGCTCATATCAAACGCCTTTTCTTCGGCGGCAACCAGGAATTCGTCTGCTCTAATGCCCATTCGTTTGCTTTTTTCGGTTGATGTACCGTGTTGTCGGTCACCGTTAAACGCTGCAATTTACAACATCAGGCCCTAAGCTACTTTTTATTTTTTGCTTTGCCAATTTAGAAGACTAACAAGCGATCTTATCCACCCGGTTAGCATGACGGCCACCTTCAAACGCTGTAGCAAAGAATATTTCTGTTATTTTTTTTGCCAGGCCGATCGGGATATGGCGCGAAGGCAAACATAAAATATTTGCGTTATTATGGCTGCGGGCGCGTTCGGCCAGTTCTTCGTTCCAGCAGATGGCTGCGCGTATACCCTGGTGTTTATTGGCGGTGATGGCTACCCCGTTGCCGCTGCCGCAGATCAAAATGCCAAAATCGCATACCCCGCTTTCCACAGCTAAAGCAACCGGGTGTGCAAAATCAGGATAGTCGCATGAATCGGATGAATAAGTGCCGAAGTCGTTGATCTCATTGCCGGTTAATGCATCGATGGTCTCAAGCTTAAACTCAAATCCCGCATGATCGCAGCCGATCGCTATTTTTAGTCCTTGTTTCATGTTAAAATTTGATTTCTAGTCAACGGCACACTTTTTAATCTGTACACCTGCATATTTGCAGATCAATGTCGGCTGTTAAGGACATTATTCACGCCTCACCCTAAATCCCTCAGCGGGGGAGAGGGACTTTAGCTGCAAGCTCAAATGGATAAGCTATTTCCTTTACTCATGTATATTGCTTAACTAAACGATATTGATTTGCATGTCTACATATCCGCACATTTTCCCCTCATCTGCACATCCGCATATCCGCGCATCGGTTAAGCTTCCGCCGCTTCACGCTTCAATTTTCTCCGCTGAACAAACCCGGATACTACTATACTGAATTCATATAACAGGAACAATGGCATGGCCACGATCAGCATCGTCAACGCATCGGGCGAGGGGGTAATAATGGCTGCCAGCACCAAAATGATGACAGTAGCATACCTGCGGGTGCGGCGCATAAATTGCGGCGTCAATATACCGAGGCTCGACAGGATATAAACCACTATCGGCAGCTGGAAAACAATCCCGGCAACAAGCGTAAGCGTGGTTACTGCCGACATGTAGCTGTCAATGCTGAACATATTGGTTATAGTGTCGCTAACCGTATAGGTTGCGAAGAACCTTACGGATAACGGCGTTACGACATAGTAGCCAAATAAAACTCCCAGGAAGAACAGACAAGAAGCATAGAAAACAAAACCGCTGGCGGCCTTCCGCTCTTTTTCGTGGAGTGCGGGGCGGATAAAACGCCATAATTCAAACAGCAAATACGGAATCCCTAAAATGAGGCCGATCATCAGGGAGGAGTTCAATTGCAGGTTGAACTGACCGGCCATTTCCGTATTCATCAATTTAAAATTGAAATCTTTAACGCAAAAACTTCCGGCATCGAAAAATGAATTTACGCTATGAAGCCAATGCCCCATATTGCACATTACCCGGTACGTCCAAAAGTTATTATGCACCGGCGCCATTATGATGCTATCAAATATCCGGTCATATAGCGCAAATGCAGCTATGGCAAATACCAACACCGCAATGGCGGCCCTGATAATATGCCAGCGCAAAGCTTCCAAATGCTCAAAAAACGACATTTCGCCCTGCATGCTCTTGCCTTTTTCCTTTATCGTACTGATAAACTTGCTTCCCCAGGTGGCCATTTTTTTTAATAAGTGCACCGGGCTTTAATGCCCGGCGGTGCTATATACGAGTTTTGTTACAAAAAAATTTGCTTATTCGCCATATTCGAAGGTTTCCATAAACTTGGTGGTGAAATTACCGGCGCGGAAGTTAGGATCCTGCAATAATTTAAGGTGAAAAGGTATGGTAGTTTTTACGCCCTCGATCACAAACTCGCTCAATGCGCGTTCCATTGTGCTTAAAGCTTCGTCGCGGGTTTGCGCCACGCAAATCACTTTGGCGATCATGGAGTCGTAATTTGGCGGAATCACATAACCGGTGTAAACATGGGTATCAATGCGTACACCGTGCCCGCCGGGCGAGTGGAAATTGGTGATCTTACCCGGAGAAGGCCTGAACCCGTTGAAGGGGTCTTCGGCGTTGATGCGGCATTCGATGGCATGCATCATCGGTTCGTAATTCTTGCCGGAAATTGGAATACCTGCCGCAACTTTTATTTGTTCCTTGATCAGGTCGAAATTGATCACTTCTTCCGTTACGGGATGTTCAACCTGTATGCGGGTGTTCATCTCCATAAAATAAAAGTTGCGATCCTTGTCAACCAAAAACTCCACTGTTCCGGCGCCTTCATATTTAACGGCTTTGGCTCCTTTAATGGCAGCCTCGCCCATTTTTTTACGAAGTTTCTCCGTCATGAATGGGGAAGGCGACTCTTCAACAAGTTTTTGGTGGCGGCGCTGGATGGAACAATCGCGTTCGGAAAGGTGACATACCTTGCCAAACTGGTCGCCCACCACTTGTATCTCAATATGGCGGGGATCTTCTACATATTTCTCCAGGTACATGCCGTCGTTACCGAAGGCGGCGCCTGATTCTGTACGTGCCGAATCCCAGGCGTTTTCGAACTCTGCATCTTTCCAAACAATGCGCATACCGCGGCCGCCGCCGCCTGCTGTTGCCTTTAATATAACGGGATAGCCAATCTTTTTGGCAATTTCGATACCTTCTTTTACACTTGAAAGCAAGCCTTCGGAACCTGGAATAGTTGGCACGCCTGCCTTTTTCATGGTTTCTTTAGCGGAGGCCTTATCGCCCATTGCACTGATCTGCGCTGCGGTAGCGCCGATGAATTTGATACCGTACTCGGCACAAATGGCCGAAAATTTTGCGTTCTCGGACAGGAAACCATAGCCGGGGTGAATCGCATCCGCATTGGTTAATTCGGCAGCAGAAATAATGTTGGGGATATTTAAGTAGGAGTCGCGGCTTGGCGGCGGGCCGATGCAAACTGCTTCGTCGGCAAACCGGACGTGCAGGCTATCGCGATCGGCGGTGGAATAAACGGCAACCGTTTTTATACCCATCTCTTTACAGGTGCGTATGATGCGAAGGGCTATTTCGCCACGGTTGGCTATTAATATTTTCTTAAACATGGTTTTGTTTTTGGATTACACCGATTTTATCATGATTGCACCGATTTTTTTCTCCTTAATCGGTGAAATCACAGCTAATCGGTGAAATCATCTAAATAGGTTCAACCAAAAATAAGGGTTGGTCGTATTCAACGGGCGAGGCGTTATCAGCAAGCACTCTTACAATACGGCCCGAAACTTCGGATTCAATTTCATTGAAGAGTTTCATGGCTTCAATAATGCAAAGCACCTTTCCGGGTTTTATTTCATCACCTACATTTACAAAGATCGGCTTGTCGGGACCGGCTGTGCGGTAGAATGTACCGATCATCGGCGATCTGACCGTTATATAGTGGGTGGTATCGGCAACCGGCTCGGCAGGAGCGACCGGCGTCGGGGCCGGTGCGGCGGGAGCGGCAGGTGCTGCCGGAGCGGGTTGATATTCGGGCAATGTAGCATGAACTACCGTTGGCGCCTGGGTTGTTTTGATGGTGATCTTAAAATCATTCTGTTCTATTGAAACCTCGTTTACGCCCGATTTGGCTACGAAGCGAATAAGATCCTGAATTTGTTTAATATCCATGCCCGGTTTTATTGGTTTTTGATAAAGGTACTATATTAATGTGCAAATGTGTCCCGCGCGTGCGGGATGTTGATATGCAGATGTATTTATGATCGGCAATCTCAACTAAAAACAAAACTCGTAAAATAAAGTGTTACTCAAATATAAAATTGGCAATTTAATTGGTTAATAGGGCCGTTTACCCTTCGCCCCCAAATCAATAAGCCCACTTCAAATAAATTGACCCCCATGTAAAGCCTCCGCCAAAGGCAGCCAGCACCAGACTATCGCCTTTTTTGAATTTGTCTTCCCATTCCCATAAACACAGCGGAATGGTGCCGTTTGTGGTATTGCCGTAACGCTCAATGTTGATGATCACTTTATCGGCACTAATGCCGGTACGGTTGGCGGTAGCATCGATGATGCGTTTGTTGGCCTGGTGAGGCACCAGCCATGCCACGTCGTCCGCAACAAGGTTATTCCGGTCCATAATTTCGGCGGCCACTTCGGCCATATTTGTTACGGCAAATTTAAATACTGCCTGGCCTTCCTGGTAGGCGAAATGCTCGCGTGCATCAACCGTTTCGTGCGAAGCCGGCTTTACAGACCCTCCTGCCTTCTGGTGCAGGTAAGCTGCCCCGGAGCCATCGCTTCGGAGAATGGAATCGATAACCCCGTTGCCTTCGTCGTTTGGCTCAAGTAACACAGCCCCGCCGCCGTCTCCAAAAATTATGCAGGTGGCACGGTCCTCAAAATTCATAATCGACGACATTTTATCAGCGCCAACTACCAGTACCTTTTTATGTTTGCCGCTTTCGATAAACTGCGAACCCGTTGCCAGGCCAAACAGGAAGCCCGAACAGGCGGCCTGCAAATCGTAGCCCCAGGCGTTTTTAGCGCCTATCTTATCGGCAAGAATATTGGCCGTAGCCGGGAAAACAAAATCGGGGGTGGTGGTGCAAAATATGATCAGATCGATCTCTTCGGCGCTAATGCCGCGTTTTGCCAGCAAAGCATTTACCGCCGGCACGGCCATGTCAGATGTTCCAAGGCCTTCACCTTTTAATATCCGCCGCTCTTTGATGCCGGTGCGCGATGTGATCCACTCATCGTTGGTATCTACCATTGTTTCCAGCTCATGGTTGGTTAGCACATAATCGGGTACATAACCGTGAACGGCTGTAACAGCAGCATGAATTTTACTCATTTCTCTTTTACTGAAAAGCCTGTTTAATTTTTTCCACCAGGCCGCTTTCGACGATATCCCTGGATAGCAGCACCATGTTTTTTATGGCTTCGGGGGTGGAAATACCGTGCCCCACAAGAACCGGCGCATTTATGCCCAGTATTGGGCTTCCCCCGTATTGTTCGTAATTAAACAGGTCAAAAAAATCGTCCCTTATATTCCTTTTTACAGCAATCTCGTAAAAAGATTCGGCAAGCTTCAAAATTACGTTGCCTGTAAAGCCATCGGTTACCACAACCTCGGCGAAATCATTGAACGCATTGCGGCCTTCAACGTTGCCTACAAAATTGATGAGCTTGCTTGCCTTTAACAAGGGATAGGCGGCCAGGCAAAGTATGTTACCTTTCTCTTCCTCTTCGCCGATGTTCATCAGGGCAACCCTTGGATTGTCCACATGGTAAACATGCTGCGCAAAAAGGCTTCCTAAAATACCGAATTGAAGCAAAAACTCTGGCTTACAGTCAGCATTCGCCCCGGCATCCACCAAAATACCTAAAGTTAATTTTGATTGGGGGATGATGCTGGTGATGGCAGGCCGCAACACACCGGGAATGGTTTTTACGGTGAACATAGCACCAACCAGCATAGCGCCGCTGTTGCCTGCCGAAGACAGGGCATCGATAGCCCCTTCCTTAAGCATCTTAAATCCCAGCGAAATACTTGAGTTGGGTTTTTGAACGAAGGCTTTGGTGGGATGTTCGCCCATGCCGATCATTTCAGTTGTGTGTACAAACTCAAAATGATCAGGACTCACATTATGCTCTCGGAGGATTGCCTCGGCCACATCTCTGTCGCCGATGAGCACCAGCTTCTGGTCGGGCTTTAGCGATTCGTACGCAGCAATGGCCCCTAAGACTGTCGCCTGCGGAGCAAAATCGCCGCCCATAATATCTAAGCCAATCTTCATTCCAGAAAATTACGCTACTGCTGCTTTCTCTATCAGTAGTTTTCCGTTGTAGTAAGTGTTACCGTCAACGACATAAGCCCTGTGCGGCAGGTGTACCGCGCCTGTAGTTTTGCAGGTAGTAAGTGTTGGCACAACGGCCTTATCGTGTGTTCTGCGCTTATCCCTTCTTGATTTGGATATTTTGCGTTTTGGATGTGGCATGATCCTGTTTTTTTATAATTATTTAATCTTTTTGAGCACTTCCCACCTCGGGTCGGTTTGCTCGTCTTGTCCGTTATTCACCGAAAGCTTACTTAAGCTTTCCAGCATTGTTCTATCGCACCAGGGCGTTCTTCCTTCGTCAACACAAACCGTTATCAGCGGCAATGCAACGTTTATATACTCGTAAATCAACCCCGAGATATCGATCTCGTGATCATTTTTAGTCAGGATGATGATCTCCTCGTCGTCGCCGGTGTCCTCATCGCTGAACTTGGCTATCTGCTGCTCGCGCACATCAACATGCTGCGGGTACGGGGCCAGGCACCGGTCGCAGTTGGCGAATATCACGCCGTTTATGTGAAAACTCAGGATCAGCATTGTCTCCTGCTTTTCCAGCTCCACCTTGCATTTCAGATCGGCCCTTTTTACGAGCGAATATTCAAATTCATCGAAAAACGAGTCGTTAACGTCGAATTCAAACTGGTGCTTACCCAGCTTGAGACCGGTAAAAGGGATTGAATATATCCTTAGCGATTTCAATGAGCAACAATTAGCCCGCAAATGTACGGATTAATATTAAATGTGGAAAGTGTTTTTTAAAATGGGAAAATGGCGGGAAAGCTACTGCTTTTCATGTCGGAAATCCGATATTCCATGAAAAGTTAATGGAATTGTACCCGGGATTTTCCTGTTCACACCGCCCGTTTCAACCTTCGGGCCAAAACTTCCTGTTTTACCAATTTGATCAACTTTAGTGTTGTAAAAGTCGCCAGGCCTGTTACCAGGGAAAGAACCAGGGCAAGCGTGATGCTGCCGTAAATGTATTGAAGCAAATGCGAACGGACCGCGTTTACAGAAGCCTCTGTTTTGGCAGTAATTAAAGAGATGTCATTTACCCATATTTTTCCGGAACGATAACTCAGCAGCACAACCAGGGGTAATAAGGGTGGCAGGCTTACCTGCGAAAACAGCAACACCAGCGCTTTGTTGAGCCTGAACGTCATCGCGATAAAGATCGCGGCCAATGTCTGCAGCCCCCACACAGGAATGATGCCGACAAATATCCCAACTCCTGCAGAAAGCGCCTTTAACCCGTCGCTTTGGTCAGGGTTATTCATTACGTTGATAAACTTATTGATCGATTTTTTTGAAAATAACTCCCCGGTAAACTTAGAAATTCTCGAAATGGCCGGCTGAAAAGTGTTGAACATCTGCATTGAAATCTTACCTCAAAGATACCGCGGGGCTAAAAATGCTGCTCCGCTAAATTATTAACGTTGTGTTAATTACGTAATCTTTGGGTGTTTGGTTTCGGCCGGCATAAAGTTTCGCGCCGGATTTTGTACAAGTGTTTTTTCCGTCCCAAAAAAGGTCTTATTAAAAAAGCCGCAAGGAAACGCCCTGTGGCTTTCAACCTAAAATTAAAGGACATTAGGTCGCCATTGGATCGTCTTAGTCCCGGTCTCTGCTTAGTTTGGCGAATGTCAAAGGATTTTCCTCCAGTTCGAGTGTTTCGCGGCGGTGCTTAACAATGTGCATCGCCGTGAACATGGCTTCGCGGAAAGATACTTCCGAAGCTTTATTTTTTCCGGCGATATCATAGGCTGTGCCATGGTCGGGAGAAGTTCTTACGAAGTTGAGCCCTGCCGTAAAGTTTACGCCCGATTCAAAAGCGATCTGCTTAAAAGGGATCAGGCCCTGGTCGTGGTACATGGCCAGTACGGCATCGAATTGCAGATAGCTGCCGTTTGCAAAAAATCCATCTGCAGGGTATGGTCCGAAGGCGAGTATGTTATTATTTCGGGCTTCCTCAAGCGCCGGTGTAATCACTTTTTGTTCTTCATCGCCAATCAAGCCATTATCGCCGGCGTGTGGATTTAAGCCTAAGACAGCGATTCGTGGTTTACGTACCCAAAAATCATTGCGCAGGCTACTGTCCATCAGCTTTAGTTTCGCGACTATTTTTTCCGCAGTCACGCTTTCTGCAACTTTTACCAAAGGTATATGCCCGGTAACCACGCCTACTTTTAGCGTATCGCTCACCAAAAACATCAGTGATTCCGCAGCTCCATCCCGCTCCTGCAAATATTCGGTATGACCGGGAAAGTTAAATTGCTCGTTTTGTATGGTATCTTTATTGATGGGGGCCGTTACAAGTGCGTCGATGTCGCCGTTTACCAGGTCGGCTGTTGCTCTTTCGAGTGAGAGGAATGAATATTTTCCTACAGCCGGATTAATTACACCGGGTTCAATTTTTACGTCCTCTTCCCAGCAATTGATCATGCTGGGCTTTTTATGGTCTTTTTTACCAAGAGCTTCTGACGGATGACCAATCACAGTAAACGTGAGGTCTTCCACGTGTATGGTGCGCCTGTAAAACGAAGCAACTTTAGTGTGCCCATACACGATTGGGGTGCAATAGTCGTAAATGCGGGCATCAGCAAGCGTTTTGATAATTATCTCCAACCCAACCCCGTTTACATCGCCTATACTTATACCTATCTTTAATTTTTCACTCATTTTTATTAGGATTACACCGATTATTTTCTGATTACACCGATCCGGCTTTTTCAAAATCTTCGGCTTTTAATCCAATCAACCTGCAAATAGAAGATTAATTAATGATTAAAGGACAAATATGTATAATTTGCCGCAATATTTGATTAATAATGACATTGGTAAGAGCAAAAAAGCACCTGGGGCAGCATTTTCTTACCGACAAAAATATTGCCGCAAAGACAGTGGAGAGCCTGCGGCCGGCAGGGCGATACCTGCAGGTGCTGGAGGTTGGGCCCGGAATGGGTATCCTTTCGGATTTCCTGCTGCAAAAGGAAGGCCTTGACGTTTACCTGGTAGACATCGACACGGAATCGTATCAATTCCTTCAAAAAAAATACCCGGAACTGGGCAGCCATTTGATCAACACCGATTTTTTGGAGATGGATTTCAAGGCATTATTTATAGGACCGATGGCGGTGATCGGCAATTTTCCTTACAATATATCCTCGCAGATCCTTTTCAAAATACTGGATAACCGCAGCCAGGTGGTAGAAGCCGTTGGCATGTTCCAGAAGGAGGTAGCCGAACGTTGTACGGCAAAGCCCGGCAGCAAAGAGTATGGCATCCTGAGCGTATTTTTGCAGGCCTATTACAAAGTTGAATACTTATTTACGGTAAAAGCAGGCGTGTTTAATCCACCGCCTAAGGTCCTTTCCGCCGTAATACGGCTTACAAGGAACGAAACTGTTGAACTGGATTGCGATGAAAAATTGTTCTGGCAGGTGGTAAAAGCAGGGTTTAACCAGCGAAGAAAAACGCTGCGGAATGCCCTTTCGTCACTTATCAACAAGGAAAAAATGACAAACGAACCGATGTTGGATCTGCGGGCCGAACGATTGAGCGTAGCAGATTTTGTGCATTTAACCAATGCCATTACTTTAAACAGGTGAGAACAAAACCATGCGCTATATAACCCGAATTATTTTTACTGAAACGTTAGTCGCAGCTTCTTTCGGACTTTCGGACTTTCGGACTTTCCGACTTCCGGACTTCCCGGCTAATCTTCAACTCAATTGAATCGTCACCGGCTCCGCCAACTGCATTGCCTTCACTGATTTAGCCATGCGTTTTATAAAAATATAATTGGTGCCACCGCCGATAACACCGCCCACTATCGGCACCATCCTTTCGGCGGCGCGGGTGCCAAATAGCATCAGCATCTTTTCGGCTATGCTCTCCATCATGGTTTTGGATATAGCCACGCCGGCCTCCACTTTTAATGAAGTGGCCACCAGCGCCATAAATTCTTCAAAGCTTACTTTGTAAGTGCCCCTGTCATGATACATGATGGCCATCGTTACCCTGAATTGCTGGGTCAGCAGGTTTGCAAAATCAAAGGGAATACCCGCCAGCATTGTCAGCATACCGCCGCTGCCTGATATTGCTCCCGATCCGGCGGCCAGCCATGCGCATTGTTCAATAAATTTATCAAGGCCCATTTTGTCAACGCCTTTTTTGATATTGAGTTGATTGATATGCTCAAATATTTGTTTGAACCCGACTTGCGCCAGCTTGTGTGCCTGCTGTTTCAGGTCGGCTCCGGCCTTTTTAAATTTTGTAAGTTTCATAAGCGTTAAAATGGATCAAGGAAAATCCCTCGCATGCCCTGGCACTATAAACGTGCCAAACTATATATTTCGCATAATTGTCATGCGCTCTCAACAAACGGAACTTAATCCTTTAGTTACGCCCACCATTTTATAAATTTACCGCCTTAATTACCAAAGTTATTTGAAAAACAACATCCTCATAGTCGACGATATTCATCCCATCTTTATAGAGCTTGCCCAGGCCCTCGGCTATAGCTGCGACTACCGCCCAACCATTAAACCCGACGAAGCGCTTGAGATCATCGGCGGTTACAAGGGCCTGGTGATCCGCTCCAAATTCAAAATGAACAAAGAGCACCTGGATGCAGGGAAAAACCTTCGCTTTATTTGCAGGGCAGGCGCCGGAATGGACAATATTGATGAGGCCTATGCCGCCGAAAGAGGCATCAGCCTGATCAACGCGCCGGAGGGTAACATGGATTCGGTTGGCGAACATGCAGTTGGCATGTTGCTTTCGTTGATGAACAACTTCGCTATCGCCGATGCACAGATCCGTGCCGGCAGTTGGCAGCGCGAGGCAAACCGGGGCTATGAGTTAAAAGGAAAAACCGTGGGCATAGTCGGCTATGGATTTATGGGCCATAGTTTTGCCAAAAAATTATCGGGATTTGAGGTGAACGTTATCGCTTACGATAAATACAAAACCGGATTCAGCGACCAATATGCCCGCGAGGTGAGCATGGAGGAGATTGTAAAACACAGCGAGGTGCTAAGCTTGCATTTGCCACTAACGCCCGAAACTAACGGCCTGGTGAATGAAGAATACCTTTTCCATTTCAAAAAACCCTTGTTTTTGCTGAATACCTCGCGGGGCAAGATCGTTCAAACCCGGGCCGTATTAAATGCCATTAAAGCAGGCAAAATATTGGGGGCCGGCCTGGATGTGCTGGAAATTGAAAAATTCCCTAAGCTGGCCGAACAGGAATGGTTTGATGAATTACGGCTGTCTGGTAAAGTGATTCTTACACCACATATAGCCGGATGGACTTTTGAATCATACCGGAAGATCAGCGAAGTAATGGCGGAAAAGTTGAAAACATTCGGTCGAAACGAATAAGAACTAAAAGCTGGCGTTCGTTAGGTAGGGGGCACAAAAAAACTATTATATGCCCGCGTTGATGTTTCCAGTCAAAAACGGACGCAATCATGGCCGGAATTCCGCATTGCCACGTCGCTAAAATTAAACCCGATCGTTATGTCTTTCAGTATTATTAGACAGTAGATTTAGAATTCCAGGTATCAGCAAAAATCCATGGATATATTACCGCTAACCCAGTTAGAAGACAATTTCAACCAAAATTGGGGAAATAGCGGCTACGCTACCGGCAAAGTTTTTGAAGTAGCCACTATCTATGATCCTGATAAGGTCATCTTTCACATCTATGAATCGGACAGGCACTATGAAAAGCAATATCAAATCAAGGCAGAACAAATCTTTCAGTTCAACCAAATCATAAAACACGGACATTCACTTGGTGCATTTATTGATAACCAATTGGTTGGTATTTTGATCGGCGAAATTCGGCAATGGAATAATTCGTTTTACATAGAAACCATCCTGGTCTCCGAGCGCCATAGGAGAAATGGCGTAGGAGGCGCGCTGATCAAGCAAGCAATTAAGGAATGTAAAATCTATAATTGCAGGCTGATCGAACTTGAAACTCAAAACACAAACTTTCCGGCAGTGCAATTCTATTTGCAACAGGGATTTAGAATTACCGGAATTAATTCAATGCTTTACAACGATGAATCAACTGATGAAATCGCCCTGTTTATGACCCATGAAAATAAGAACTTCGGCGCTGGAACATAGTCTCGTAAATGGTTAACTATCAGTTGTCAGTATAACGTTGTCGATCAGCCTTGTCTTGCCAACCTTTGCCGCCACCAGCGCAACAATTGTTTTTGATCTTTCAGTAGCCGGGTGCAGCGTTTCGCCGTCGGCTATTTCAAAATAGTCGAGCTCCACGTCTTCTTCCGCTTCGATCATCTGTTCGGCTTCGCTTTTCAAGCGAAGCATATCGTTTATATTGAAATTCCTCCTTACCCAGTTTAGCGTTCTTGAAAGTACAAGGGCATGAAGGCGGTCGCTGGTCGTAAGGTGAACATTCCGGGAACTCATAGCCAGGCCGTCAGGCTCGCGCATGATGGGACACATCACGAGTTTTACCGGCATTTTAAAATGATCGACCATCTTGCTGATGACCAAAAACTGCTGGTAGTCTTTTTGTCCGAAAAAGGCATCGTCAGGTTTAACGATACTAAACAGTTTATAAACAACCTGCATAACGCCCTGGTAGTGCCCCGGCCTGAATTTCCCTTCCAGCAAAAATTCGGTTTCGCCTATATCCAGGCGCCAATGGTCGTTTCCACCGTAAATTTCATTTACGGGCGGGTTGAACAATACGTCGCACCCTGCCTGTTCCAATAGCTTGATATCGGCCTCAATAGTGCGCGGATATTTTTCGAGGTCTTTTGGATCGTTAAATTGTGTCGGGTTTACAAAAATGCTGCAAACAATTTCGTCGTTGTGCTGCCTTGCCTGGCTGATCAGCGAGAGATGACCCTGGTGTAAAGCACCCATTGTGGGCACAAAGCCAATGGTTTTGCCGGCGTTGCGGCTTTGCAGCAAATGCTGCTCTATATCAAAACGGGTGGTAAAAATCTTCAAACCGGGGGCAAATTACACAAATCCGGCAAAGGTGTGCAATAGATTAAAAATTACCAAAAGTAACTTGTACAATAGGTTGCCAGTTCATATAATATTTCTTATATTTGCAAACTCAAATTTTTTAAGCTCTTTATTTATAATTAAATCAGGTATAGTGATGGGTAAATCTAAGCTTCTGTTTATAACTCATGAAATGTCACCTTTCCTCGAACTCACAAAAATTTCTGAAATCACTCGACAACTCCCGCAAGCCATGCAGGACAAGGGGTACGAAATTCGTATCCTGATGCCGCGTTTCGGAAATATCAATGAGCGCAGGAACCGTTTACATGAAGTGATACGATTATCGGGAATGAATATTATCATTAACGATAACGACAATCCGCTAATCATTAAGGTTGCATCCATTCCCGCGGCACGGATGCAGGTTTATTTTTTAGACAATGAAGAATATTTCCAGCGGAAACATGTATTCACGGATAAGGACGGGAAGTTTTATGCGGATAACGACGAGCGGATGATCTTTTTCTGCAAAGGCGCGCTGGAAACTGTTAAGAAACTGGGCTGGGCGCCCGACGTCATCCACTGTCATGGCTGGATGAGCGCTCTTGTTCCCGTGTACTTAAGAACTACTTATAAGGACGACCCTACTTTTAAAAACTCCAAGGTAGTTTATTCCATTTACGAAAATGATTTTACGGGCACGATGGATGACGCCTTTGCACATAAAGCGGTAATGGCAAACATGTCCGAAGTGCATACCGATGTTTATGGTCCCGGCTCGAATTCGGCCTTATATGCCGGCGCCATACAGTATAGCGACGGAATTGTTTTGGCAGGGGAAAATATCGACGATGATGTGTTAAATAATGTTAAAAACAGCAATAAACCGGTTTTAGAATTTGAATCTACTGCTGATTTCGAAAATTATTACAATTTTTACGACGAAATTGCCAACGAAGAATTGGCACACGTTGTATAAGCTTTGGGATCGTATATGAAATTTTTCCGTTTAGACTTATTGACTCTGTTAATAAGTCTTTTTATTTTGAATAGCTGCAAAAACCAGGATACTGTGGGATTAGGTGTAAATGCCGGCAGTCAGCTAAACAGCAACCTTATCGATACATCTACGATAGTGATCAACACCGTTCCTGACGATTCTGTAGCAACCGATTTGGCAGGAGGGTCACCCCTTTCTAAAAACGCGCTTGCTTATTTTAACGATCCAATTTTTGGGACTACCATTTCGAGCATTGCAACCGACATAAACTTACCCAGCCAAACCGCTTATACACCCCCTGTTGGAACTGTTACGGTAGATTCGGCGATCTTAGTGATGCCCTACGCGGCTGGTTTTTATGGCGACTCGATCCAGTCCCGTTATACTGTTAGTGTTTACCAGCTGCAAAACAGGTTCAATCTTGACACGACTTACTACAATACGAAGAACTTTGGTAATTATTCATCGACCGTACCTTTGGGAATCTCCCTGCCGTTTACGCCCAGGCCCCATGATTCCATAAAGGTATATTCCATCATAACGGGAGCGCCCGACACCCTCATCAAGGTGGAGCCTCAAATCAGGATCCCGATCAGCACCGCTTTTGTTAACAGTAATTTTTTTACGGCCAACACTACCACTTTAGGTTCAAATGCAGTTTTCCAGAATAATGTACGTGGGTTTTATATCACCATAAACCAGACCCAATCGACTGGCGCCGGCGGTATAATCTATTTCACATCGGCTGATACACTACAGGTATATTATAAGGCTAAGCATGGCACCACCATTGATACCGGTGTGGTCTCACTCCCTGTTGCACACACAGCCATGCGGATACAACATCTTTATTCAACTACAATACAAACAGAACTGAATAATACAACTTCAGGTTCCAGGCCGATGTTCTATTTGCAGGGGCTTGGAGGGCTGCGCGCAAAAGTCAGTTTCCCGAACCTGTTGATGAATTTAAGAAGCAACTTGTTAAAAAAGGACAGCGATGTGCTAATCAACCGGGCAGAGCTGGTGATAACGCCGGCGCCGGGCACTTATATCCCTTATTCGCCCTGTCCCAGGATAACGATGTACCAGCTGGACATAGCGCTGCAGCGAATAGAGCTCCAGGATGCATCCTCATCCGACCCGCGTTCGGGAGGCCTGACCACGTTTGGCGGATTTTATGGGCCTGCTCAAAACGAATACCATTTTATTATAACCGCATATTTGCAGGACCTTTTATCGGGTAAACAGGTTAATTACGGCACCTATATTGCTCCCATAGACACTACGAACACATCGAGTGTCGACGTCGCGGTTACCTCGCAGGTTGCGGCGCGAACTGCAGCGGTCGGTACGAATTCGTCTTCGCCCTTCCGCATAAAATTAAATGTCATTTATACCAAAATCGCAAAACCTCACTAAAAAATCAGGTAAAGCCGGCCGCAAATTTGCCCTGCTTTGCATGTCCTATACAGGTTTCTCTCCCGAATTATTTTACAATGTACGGTCAATACAATAAATTAAACTTTATTGTGCTGTTTTTGTCTACTTTAGGGTTATCCGATAGAGAGGCTGCTAATTGATCAGCAATCTTAGCGATAACTGATAGTTTATTCAGAATTACATTTATTTATATTTATGTGTGGAATTGTAGGATATATAGGCTTCAGGGAAGCTTATCCAATAATAATAAAAGGCCTTCACCGGCTGGAATATCGCGGTTACGACAGCGCCGGGATCGCCTTATTTGATAAAGGACTAAAAGTTTACAAAAAGGCAGGAAAGGTAAGCGACCTTGAGAATTTTGTAAAAGACATAAAACTGCATGGCACCATCGGCATGGGCCACACCCGCTGGGCTACCCATGGCGCTCCGAGCGATCGTAACTCTCACCCCCATTCATCGGGAAACCGCAAGCTCACGATCATCCACAACGGGATAATCGAAAATTATGGCGTTATTAAAGAAACGCTGATCGAAAAAGGACACATTTTTAAAAGCGATACGGACACCGAAGTCTTAATCCATTTGATTGAAGATATTCAAAATGAAACGGGAATGGAGTTGCGTGAAGCAGTTAGGGTAGCATTGACAAAAGTGATCGGCGCATATGCCATTGTGATCATGAGTGATGACGAGCCTGATCTGTTGATAGCCGCCCGCAAAGGCAGCCCTATGGTAATTGGCGTAGGCAAGGGGGAATATTTCATCGCGTCGGACGCCACGCCAATTGTAGAATACACGAAGAACGTAGTTTATTTAAACGACAACGAAGTAGCTTATTTAACCCGGGAAAGCCTGCTGATCAAAACAATCGATAATAAGGTTCATACACCTTATATCCAAAAGCTCGACCTAAAACTGGAGATGCTGGAAAAGGGCGGTTACGAACACTTCATGCTGAAAGAAATTTACGAACAGCCCCGGTCGATACGCGATTGCATGCGCGGACGTATTTATCCGCAGCAGGGAAAAGTTCAATTGGGCGGTATAAAAGAGTATACAGAAAAATTAAAAAACATCGACAGGATCATCATTGTGGCCTGCGGAACCTCCTGGCATGCCGGGCTGGTGGGCGAATACCTGATCGAAGAGTACGCCCGTGTGCCGGTTGAAGTTGAATATGCATCCGAGTTTCGGTATCGCAACCCTATAATTACCGAGAAAGATCTCGTAATCGCCATATCGCAGTCGGGCGAAACAGCGGATACAATGGCTGCTATTGAGTTAGCCAAAGAAAAAGGAGCGACCATATTTGGCATCTGCAATGTGGTAGGCGCCTCAATTCCCCGCACCACACATGCCGGCGTTTATACGCACGCCGGACCAGAGATCGGGGTTGCATCTACCAAAGCATTTACTGCACAGGTCACCGTATTGACCTTAATGGCATTTTATATTGCCCAGCAACGCGGAACGATAACCCAAAGTAAATTGGTAGAGCATTTAACAGAACTCAACTCGATACCCCAGTTGGTTGAGCGGGCACTGCTTTCGAACGATCATATCAAGGAAATTGCCTGGAAATTTAAAGATTGCCCGAATTGCTTGTTCCTGGGCCGTGGCAGCTCGTTCCCGGTAGCCCTTGAAGGCGCTTTAAAGCTCAAGGAGATCTCGTATATCCATGCCGAAGGGTATCCTGCCGCCGAAATGAAACACGGCCCCATCGCTTTAATAGACGATGATATGCCCGTTGTTTTTATTGCGACAAAAGATTCATCCTACGAAAAGGTGATCAGCAATATCCAGGAAGTAAAGGCCCGCAAGGGGCACGTGATCGCAATCGTAACCGAAGGCGATACCGAAGTAAAGAACATGGCCGATTTTGTGATCGAGATACCCGAGACGGACGAAGCATTCGTGCCTTTGCTGGCCACTATCCCACTGCAATTGCTGGCCTATCACATCGCCGTAATGCGCGGTTGTAACGTCGATCAGCCACGTAATCTTGCAAAATCGGTTACGGTGGAGTAGCTTGCAGTTGGCAGTTGGCAGTTCGCCAACTGATCGATTGTAAAAAAAGTAATAGTTCGCCAATATAGTCAATGGGCAGTTTGCACGTAAAACTACTGCAAACTGCCTACATCATCGTAGCGTTTTTGCAGTTGGTATAGGGGTCGCGTTTTTGCGTATGAATAAAGTCGCCGAACTTTTTAGGGTCTTTTACAAAGAAAACCGGCGTGTTATTGCCTACCAGGTCCCAGTTGCCTTCCTCTGTATAAAATTTAATGGCAAAGCCCCTCGGATCCCGTTCAGTGTCAGCCGACCCTTTTTCGCCGCCGGCGGTTGAAAATCGGAGAAATAATTTAGTCTGCTTTCCGATTGTGTTGAACAGCTTTGCGCGGGTGTATTTGGTAATATCGTGTGTTGCGGTAAAAGTGCCATAAGCGCCTGATCCTTTGGCATGAACAACGCGCTCGGGGATACGCTCACGGTTAAAGTGAGCCATCTTTTCGTGCAGGATAAAGTCCTGCAGCAATATCGGGCCGCGGGGGCCTACCGTCATTGAATTTTCATTCTCGGCATAGGGAATGCCCGATGCAGTGGTGAGCTTTTTCTTGTTCGTTTCCATAGCTGTTCATGTTAGTTCAGTCAAACTTCAAAAAAATATTCCAATAGAAAAAATCAATAATTACTATATTTGAATAGATATACTCTATTATGACCATCACCCAACTGGAATACATTGTGGCCCTGGATACTTACCGGAGCTTTGTAACCGCCGCCGAAAAATGCTTTGTAACCCAGCCTACATTGAGCATGCAGATACAAAAGCTGGAGGATACGCTGGGCGTTAAGCTATTCGACCGGAGCCGGCAGCCGGTTGTTCCCACGGAGATCGGCGATGAGATCATTTCACAGGCGAGGATATTATTATCGGAATGCGAAAAGATCCGGGAGATTATTACCGATCGGCAAAAGGAACTTTCCGGCGAATTGAAAGTAGGTATCATTCCCACAGTGGCCCCTTATATATTGCCGAAGATACTCCATGGCTTTATTGAAAAATATCCCCAGGTTAAGCTCATTGTTTCGGAGCAAACAACGGAGCAGATTATCCAGGAACTGAAACTGGGACTGATCGACTGCGGGATACTTTCGACGCCGCTCCACGAAAACAACCTGACCGAGATACCGGTATTTTATGAAAACTTTGTGGCTTACGTATCCAAAAACAGCAAGCTTTCAAAAAAGAAAAGCATCAGCCCCGAAGACATCGATATGGAGGAAATTTGGATCCTGAACGAAGGGCATTGTATGCGCGAGCAGGTACTAAACATTTGCCAGCGGCGCAAAGCTACGCAGGGATTTAAACATTTTGAATACAATACCGGCAGCGTAGAAACCCTTAAACGCATGGTGGATCAGAATAACGGCGCCACTATACTTCCGGAACTGGCGCTTGCCGAGTTGAGCGACAAGCAAATGGACAAGGTAAGGTATTTCAAATCACCGGAACCTGCCCGCGAAGTAAGCATCGTTATCCAACGCAATTTTTTAAAACGCCGCCTGATCGAGGCCTTGAAAAACGAAATATTGGAGTTTTTGCCCAAACGAATGAAGAGCAAGAAGAAAAAGGAACTGCTGGATATTTGAATGGCGGAGTTGGGATCCCGATAGCTATCGGAACCGAAAGACGGGAAGAAGAAAGGCTGTACTTGAAAACCAGCTATAAAATATATTATTTCCAAAACCTAAGTATACAACCAACATTTTATTACATATTGTGTCAACCTATTTGATTGTTCCCCCGTATGTTTAAAATAAGATGTACAGCCATACCATTGAAAAATAAAGAAATATCCGCTGAACATAAATCCGAAGTCGGTTTAACCGGTACAGCTATAGATACGCTGAAGTTGCTGAGGATCCCGTTTTCGTATTTCCTGATGCCTGTATTTTTTTTTGCATTGAGCCGGGCGCCGGAAATAGACTGGAGAAAAGCTGCTATTTGTTTTTTTGTTTTACATCTTTTCATTTACCCGGCAAGTAATGGCTATAACAGTTATATGGATCAGGATGAATCCAGCATAGGGGGACTGGAACATCCTCCCAAACCTACAAAGCAACTTTTTTATGCATCTATATTATTTGATATAATCGGGTTAAGCCTATCCCTGTTATTGGGTTCTTATTTTTTTGTCAGTGTTTTAGCCTATATGCTGGCTTCAAGGGCCTATAGTTATAAAGGCACCAGGATAAAAAAATACCCCATACCCGGCTTTTTAATTGTGGTGTTTTTCCAGGGTGCTTTTACTTTCTGGATGGTTTACAGCGGGGTCAGCAAAATTGCGGTTGAGTTGAACAGCACGATCATGCTGGTATTAGCCGCTTGTTTGTTTTTAATTAGCGGCGTTTATCCGCTTACACAGGTGTACCAGCACGAAGCCGACAAAGCTGCGGGCGATATTACCATAAGTTATAAACTGGGTATCAGGGGTACATTTATTTTCTGCGGCCTTATGTTTGCAGTTGCCAACGGGTTATTGTATTTCTATTTTAATTCGATACAAGAAACGGGGCATTTCATTTTATTCCAGGCTTTTTTGTTTCCTGTTGTATATTTTTTCATTCAATGGTTCCTGAAGGTGATCAGGGATGCTAAACAGGCATCATTTAAAAACACCATGCGGATGAATTTCATTGCCGCTACCTGCATGAATTTATTTTTTATCACACTGCTAATTCTGAATACCCTTAAATGAGCGTTATAGCAAGTATATCAACCGCATTGCCGGCCTATAAACACAGCCAACCTGATTTAGGTGAGTTTATGGCTGAATTTCATGCGGATTCCGAACAGAAAAAAAGGAAACTAAAAATTATGTATTCCAAAAGCGGGATCAGCAGCCGGTATTCAGTAATACCCGATTACTCGTCGGGTAAGGAAGAAAGAGTTTTTTTTCCAAAAACGCATAATCTTGAACCGTTTCCTTCTATTGAATACAGGATGCAATATTTTAATAAATCGGCACTGCCGCTGTGTATCCAGGCAATTGAAAAGTGTATTAAGGAAAAAGTTCTTAGCAGCCAAATTACACATCTTATTACTGTTTCCTGCACTGGCTTATCCGCACCGGGGTTGGATATCGATATCGTTCAATTCCTCAAACTGAATCCGGCAATTAACCGCACCTCCATCAATTTTATGGGTTGTTATGCCGCCATTCATGCGTTAAAACAGGCCGATTACATATGTAAATGCGAGCCAGCTGCAGCAGTGCTGGTGGTTTGTGTGGAGCTATGCACCATTCATTTTCAAAAAATCGACGATTTGGACAATATTGTAGCTAATATGCTGTTCGCTGACGGCGCTGCGGCTGCCTTGGTTGTGCCCGACAATATTGCTTCAAAAAATGACTTTAAGGGGTTCGGGATAAAAAAATTTCATTCGCAAATTGAGCTGAACGGGAAGCGAGACATGACCTGGCAATTGTCATCGACAGGTTTTTTAATGTCGTTAAGTTCATACATCCCGCAATTGATCGAGAAAGGGATCAAAAGCCTGTTTAACGATTCAATGAAAGGGCTTGAAATAGAAACGGCCGATATTACGCATTGGGCGATACATCCCGGCGGAAGAAAAATATTGGAAGTGATCCAAAAAGAGCTTGAATTAAGCACGCTCGATCTGGAAAGTTCCTACCGGGTATTGAAGAATTACGGCAATATGTCGTCTCCTACGGTTTTGTTTGTGCTGAAAGATATTTTGCATACCAAGGTACAGGCAAATAAAAAAGAGCTTACCTATGGCGTTGCATTCGGCCCCGGCCTTACGATGGAATCGATCATACTTGAAAATGTTTAAACAGCGCTCATACCAAAAAGAGCTATTAGATGCGCCGAACATCGATAAAGGCTTGCTGTTTCAAAATCTGAAGGAGTTGGCAATAATAAACAAATACTTAGGCGGGTACGCGATCTCGTTAAAAGGGCTGAAAAAAGTTATAACCGCTAAGTCAAAAACCTATAAAGTGATTGACATTGGCTGTGGAGGCGGGGATTCATTAAAAGCAATTGCCGAATGGGCTGGCAAAAACGGGTATAAAATCCACTTAGCAGGAATTGATTTGAAGCAGGATTGTATTGATTACGCCAAAAGTACTTGCAAAGACTTTCCCGGGATGGATTTTTATTGCGATGATTTCAGAAATGTTTTTTCAAAGATCAATGATATAGCTATTGTTCACGCCTCTTTATTCTGCCATCATTTTACCGAAGAGGAAATCACGGGTTTTATCAAATTTTGCAATAAAAATAAAGCAGTATTTATCATCAACGACCTTGAGAGAAACCCGGTAGCTTACTACGCCATTAAAGTAATTACCCGCCTTTTTTCAAAATCGCCGCTGGTAAAAAATGATGCGCCATTATCCGTGGCGCGTGGGTTCAAAAAAAAGGAATGGCATGCAATACTTCAAAAAGCTGGGGTCAAAAACTATTTAATAAGGAATTGCCCGGCTTTCCGTCACCTTGTGATCATTTACCCCAATGAATGAGCAAATAGTTGATTGTGGAATTGTGGGCGGCGGCCTGGCCGGCTTAACACTGGCAATTCAATTGGCCGACGCCGGCTATTCAATTATTTTATTTGAAAAAGAGAAATATCCCTTTCATAAAGTGTGCGGCGAGTATATTTCGATGGAGAGTTATGATTTTCTCGAACGGCTCGGCATGCCCCTTTCAAATATGGACCTTCCAATGATCAGCGAAGTAAAAATATCCTCCCCTAACGGAACCACATTCACCCGGAAGTTAGATTTGGGCGGATTTGGCATCAGCCGGTACACGCTTGATTCAACATTGGCCGCTATTGCAAAAGCTAAAGGCGTAATATTATTAGAGGAGACAAAAGTTACTGATGTCGTTTTTGAAAATGACTTATTTCTCATAAAAACCGATCAGCATACCTACCGGGCAAAAATAGCTTATGGCGCGTATGGTAAAAGATCAGCTTTAGATAAAAAATTAAACCGGGGATTAATTAAGCCTGTTTCCTCCGGCGGGAAAAATTACGTTGCGGTAAAATATCATGTAAAAATAGCTTTGCCGGCCAACCGCATCGAATTGCATAATTTTAAGGATGGCTATTGCGGAATCTCAAAAGTGGATGGCGATAATTATTGCCTTTGCTATCTCACCGATTCAAAAAATTTGAAAAATAATAACGGCGACATCAAAGTAATGGAGCAAAATGTACTGATGAAGAATCCATTTTTGAAAAAATATTTTGCCGAGGCGGTTATTTTATATCAGCAGCCGCTCACCATTTCCCAGGTCATGTTCAGTAAAAAATCAACCACTGAAAACCATGTGTTAATGTTGGGCGATGCCGCAGGCTCCATAGCTCCTTTATGCGGCAATGGCATGAGTATGGCCATGCACGCCTCCCTGCAAGCCTTCTTGCTGGCTGATCAATATCTGAAAGGGCGTATATCCCGCGAGGATTTTGAAAAGTCCTACGGTGATCAGTGGAATCATCTTTTTTCAAAGCGGATAAAAACAGGGCAATATATCCAGCATCTTTTTGGGAAAGCCTTACTAACCAATATTGTTATAGGTATGCTAAAAAAAGTTCCGTTTTTGGCGGATAAATTGATTAGCAGTACACATGGCCATAGGTTTTAATGTAAACAAAGCCGCAAATAGCGGGTGGGTCTGACACATTGCTCCGAGCTAACAAACATAAAATATAAGGCTATTCATTTACATAACCACCGTCACCTTAAATGCAGCGGCCCTGAAGTTTTGTCGTCATTGTTCTAAACCAGCTTCATCACAAAGATAAGTAATCCGACTATATAACGATAAGGCAATCCAGCGACATAACATTCCAATATTTCAACCTTGCACCTTTCCAACAGAAAACGGCCTCAACACGCCAAACACCCCACTTCCACCGAAGTAAATTTATTCACCATTTCCTTCAATATCACCCTTGCCCGGCACAAATTAGTACGCGACAATAGCTCCGTAATACCAAGTTGCTTGCCGATCTCCTGGTGCGAATAACCTTCGATAGCGTAAAGATTAAAAACCGAGCGGTACATCTGCGGCAGTTTTTGTATCATTTTCAGCAGATCTTTTACTTCCAGACCGTGGTCGTTATAGCCATTGCCAAACGCGTCACTATCTTCGGCAAAATCATCCACCAGCACCATAGGCTTTTGTTTGCGGTAGCGCGAAATGGCACAATGCACCATAATGCGGCGTATCCATCCTTCCAGGTTGCCCTCCCCACGGTATTTATGAGCGTTGTTAAACATTTTTATAAAGCCTTCCTGCAATATATCCTGGGCTTCGTCTTTATCATGGGCATAACGCATGCAAACTGCCAGCATGCGCGGCGCCAGGGTGCGGTATAATAATTCCTGCTGTTTGCGATCGTTTTGCAGGCAGCCCCGCCACATTTCGGCTAATCGTAAATCGGTGGTCATCATCGTTCGTGTGTTTGGCATCCCTATGCCAATATTGATACCTCAATTTTATTTTGCTGATTTTCAGTCAAATAAAAAATAAAGCGAGCTACGAAACTGTTCGTTTTCGCACAGTTGGTGATACAAAGGCGAACGTTTTTTATCAACCCGGAGTCTTAAGCCTTAAGTCCAAAGTTCGAAGACGCTGGGTGCCCGACATAAATCATTAATGGGATATAGTTGTGCCGATTAAATTTGATATATTTATTTCTTATTTGATCGGGTCATGAAGAAACCTTACCTTACCCTTCTGCTTTGCTCAATTACGGTATTGTCGTTCAAAGCCGATAACTTACCTTCACTATTCGCCGACAGGTTAAATCGATCACAAATGACGTTTATGCCTCCGCCGGGCTACATTGAGGTGCCTGTGGTAAAAAACAGCCAAATGCATTATGAATACGCCATAAAAGATACTAGTCGAAACTTTGAGATCAGGTACGCTATCAACCCGCTCGATAGTGTTTTTATACAGTTTAATGCGATGCAGAAAAACCAGGAAAGCGGTGGCACAGTGATGATGATAGGGCCGAATAAATTATATTATGGAGCATTTGTCAGTACGATGGGTAACATCAGCAACGGCACAAGACACCAAATCAGAGTTTTTCCTACGGATGCGGTCAAGAATGAGTTCAACGCTGACTGGGGTGCCTCCGGGTTTTGCGAGGTTGCGGGCGATTTTGGTAAAGGCTACAAATATTGTTCGGCAGTAGCGATACATAAAGATAGCCTTGCAGATGCTTATTATTTTTATCTTGGCAACAATCCAAGCGATTTTGTTCCAGACAGACTGATCCCTATTTTTCACGCACTGAAATTTAAGGGGACAGTGGATGCGAAAAAATAAAGAAGTGTGCTAATGAAAAAGCCAATAATTTTTTAAAGTAGTTCAAAAGACCGGGAATTGAAATAATTCTACCTTTGCTTCATCCGGGATAAAAACCTGGCAAAACAATGATCAAAGAAATTGAAATTGTTTGTCCGCCAGGGCAACAAGAGGATGATGTAGCATTGAAAAAGATTGCCGCATCCTCGCTAAATATATCTCCTCAAAAAATAAGCGCCGTCCATATCCTTAAACGTTCCATCGACGCACGTGGCCGAAAAGTGATTTACCGCATGCAGGTGCAGGTGTATATCGATGAGCCATACGCTGCCGAAGTTTATAACGTCAGCTATCCGGATGTAAAAAATGCAAAACCCGTTCTCATTATCGGCGCCGGCCCCGCCGGCTTGTTTGCCGCATTGCGTTGTATCGAGCTCGGTTTAAAACCAATTATCCTGGAACGCGGTAAAGACGTGAAGCAACGCCGCCGCGATTTGGCCAATATTAACAAACAGGGGATCGTCAACCCCGAATCCAACTATTGCTTTGGGGAAGGTGGCGCAGGAACTTACTCCGACGGTAAACTGTACACCCGATCCACCAAGCGGGGCGATGTAAATGGCGTTTTAAAAACATTTGTCGCTCACGGCGCTACGCCCGATATCATGGTGGACGCCCGTCCGCATATCGGCACCAATAAATTGCCGCAAATTATCACTTCAATAAAAGATAGTATTTTAAATGCTGGCGGCGAAGTCATTTTCGACGCAAAGGTTATCGGCCTTTTGACGGAATCAACCAAAATAAAAGGCGTTGAGTTGGCGACCGGCGATAAGCTTTATGCAGACGCGCTTATTCTCGCTACCGGCCATTCCGCCCGCGATGTGTTCGAAATGCTGCACCGGCAAAATATCCTTGTCGAGTCGAAACCCTTCGCACTGGGAGTGCGGATAGAGCATCCGCAGGAGATCATCGACCAGGCACAATACCACTGTGCAGTTCGCGACCCGAATCTGCCGCCATCCTACTATAATTTGGTGGAACAAGTGGAAAGCCGTGGCGTGTTTTCCTTTTGCATGTGCCCGGGCGGTATCATTGCCCCTTGTGCCACAGAAGTCGATGAAATAGTCGTCAACGGCTGGAGCCCGTCAAAACGCAACAATCCCTTCGCCAATTCGGGCACCGTAGTACAAGTGGAACTTGCAGATGTTAAGGGAAGTGATAACGACCCCTTAAAAATGCTGTGCTTTCAGCAGCAGATTGAACGATTGGCCTTCCGCGCCGGCGGTGGTAAACTCGTAGCTCCCGCACAGCGCATGGTTGATTTTGTGGAAAACAGGCTGTCTGTCGATCTCCCGGTAAGTTCCTATCTTCCCGGTACAAAATCAACTATGCTGAACGATATTTTGCCCGGCTGGATCTGCTCAAGACTCCGCAAGGCGCTGCCGGCATTCGGCCTTAAGATGAAAGGCTATTATACCAATGAAGCAATATTGGTGGGCGTGGAATCGCGCACCTCGTCGCCGGTAAAAATACCTCGCGACAAAGAAACGCTGCAGCACCCTCAGGTTGCTGGTTTGTTTCCCTGCGGCGAAGGCGCAGGCTACGCAGGCGGCATTATTTCGGCTGCTATCGATGGGATCAATTGCGCCTCGGCAGTTAAAAATTATTTATCATGATCATATCCGAAAAACTTTCAACTGAACTGGAAAAAGTATTAAGCGGCGACCCCTGGTATGGGTCGTCCGTATACGCAATTTTGGAACCGGTAACCTTCGAAGCAGCGTTCGAAAAGCCGCCTGGTTCTATTCACAACATTGCCGAAATACTGTTGCACATGCTCTCCTGGACCGAGGAAGTGCTCGACCGCCTCAATGGCGCTAAAGCCCGGTTGCCCTCCAGCGGCGACTGGCCCGAAACCGGCGCCCCCGACGAGGAAAAATGGCAAACCTATGTCAACGACCTGAAACTTGTTAACGTAAATTTGCTGGGTGTTATCCAAAATTTCCCCGAGAAGCAATGGAACGACCCCATGAACGAAGACCGCAGCCCCGAGCTGGGTACCGGAGTAAGCTTTGAAGAATTGGTACGCGGATTGATACAACATCATATCTACCATTCAGGACAGATCGCTTTATTAGCAAGGATCAACGGGGTGTATTGAATTTAAGTATGGATCAGTCCGGAAGTCCGAAAGTCCGGAAGACGCTGCGATTAACGTTTCGACTATATGGAAGTTTAAAAAGGACCGGTGTTATCAGCAAAACATAATCCGTCCCATCAAGAATGTAATCGGTAAAATTAGGTGCTGCGACTCATGAACACCGCTGAAAAAAAACCAGTGAATAACCGCGCAGCGCTCTTGAACACAACTAAAAAAAGAACAACCCGTGAAAAATCAATCTTCAATCGGTAAAGCTAAGCGCAGCGTCCTTATGAACACATCTCAAAACAAACAACACGTGAATAATCCCCAAAATAAAATCGGTGAAATCAATCCTCAATCGGTGAAATCCCAAAAAATAAAATCAGTGGAAATAGCAAATAAAAAAACGTTGGTATTAGGCGCAACGCCAAATCCTGGCCGCTACGCAAACCTCGCTGCCAACAGTCTGGTAAGGAGCGGGCATAGCATCGTAAATGTGGGCCTAAAAAACGGCGAAGTTGCTGGTGTGCCGATTGAACAGCCGCAAACTATCCATAACGATATCGATACCATCACCCTGTACGTAGGGCCGCAGCATCAGCCGGAACTCTATGACTATATCCTCGATACACACCCAAAACGCATCATATTTAATCCGGGCACCGAAAATTCAGAACTGCGTAAAATGGCAAACGAAAAGGGTATTGAAACGGAATATGCCTGCACGTTGGTGCTGCTTTCAATAGGGCAGTATTAAGAATGCCGATGAAGAGGCAAGAACCAAGAGCCAGGAATCAAGGATAGGAACTTACCCGCAGGTCTCTTTTATCGTTTCGCTGATGGGCTTAAATTGGATGCCAATCGCTTTCTTTATCTTAGAATTGTCGTAATCGCGCTGCATGGATGCAGACTCTGCTGATATTTTATCGATAGCTGGGTCGCCCCCTGTTAATGCCGCTATAAACGCCGCACCCCGCCAGCCCAAACCCATCATCCACGGGCTTGCGTAGATGGAGGGTGGCTTTATCCCATAAGCAAGTGCAATTTCGGCTGTGACGGATTTAAAGTCACGGTTTTCGGCACTGATGATATAACGTTCAACGCTGATGCCCGTGGCCATCAAGGCGATCATGCATCTGGCCACATCCGCCACGTCAACAAAGCCACAGCTACCCGAGGTATAAAATTTAAAGCCCTTTTTGATCAGCTCAAACAGCTTGCCGCTGCCATTGGAGCCAGCATTTTTTCCGATGATGACAGCAGGGTTCACAATCACGGCATCCAGCCCCTCGGCTATTCCGCGCCATACTTCCATCTCGCTCTCCAACTTGGATATGGCGTAGCCATCGTCTTCATGGTCAAGGTCCAGTTGATAATTTTCGGTGGTCAGTTCGCCGGGCTTGGCCAGGCCTAAGGCGGCCACCGAGCTTACATGTACCAGGCGAACGGGCTGTTTCAGGCACGCATTCACCAGGTTGGCCGTCCCGGCAATATTGGCCTTGATCATTGGTTTTTTGTCCTTCCGCTTCAGCGAAACCCAGGCTGCGCAATGATAAACCTGCGAAATCCCTTCCAACGCATCTTCCAGCGCGAAAACGTCGGCAAGGTCGGCCTCAACCCATTCGATCTCGTTTTGATGAGGCAGCAGTATCTCCGGAATTACAGAAGAAACCCGTTTAATACAACGGATAGGTTGGCCTTTTGTAACCAGCTGTAAAGCCAGCTCAGACCCTAAAAAACCTGTGGCCCCGGTAACGAGGATCCCTGGATGTTGTGCAGACATGTAGCTATGCAAATGTGCGGATTATTCTTCTTATCAAAAACTTAATTGATATACAGTCAGGGTTCCGCTTTCACATGTCTGAAAATAAATAAAGTAAGGTAATAAAAAATAGCACCTGCCTTAAATTTAGGTGCCAAATGACTATGAAGGACGCAGGAAATGGTAAGGGTACAAAAGCTTGGCGGTCCCTGATAAAATTTAACATATTGATAGGCCCTGGCTATCTTTTTTGCGCTTATTTCACCATATTTGCTCAAAATTTAACGAAAATTTACCTTATGAGTCTTTTAGTTATTGGTACAGTTGCCTTCGACGCCATTGAAACCCCATTTGGCAAAACGGATAAAATTGTTGGCGGTGCGGCTACCTATGCAAGCCTCGCGGCTTCCTATTTTTACGATAAGGTGAAGATCGTGGCCGTGGTGGGAGATGATTTCCCCGAAGCAGAAATAAAAGATTTTAACAAGCATCATATCTCCACAGAAGGCCTTCAGGTAAAGGCCGGCGAAAAATCATTCTTCTGGGCCGGCAAATACCATGACGATATGAACAGCCGCGATACACTGGTAACCGAGCTGAACGTGCTGGCTGATTTTGACCCCATCATTCCCGAAAGTTACCAGGATTGTGAATACCTGATGCTGGGTAATTTGCAGCCCCAGGTACAGCAAACCGTTATCAATAGGCTTAAAAAACGCCCTAAGCTGATCGTGATGGACACGATGAATTTTTGGATGGACGTAGCCCTCAGCGAGCTGCTGGATACGTTAAAAATGGTCGACGTATTAACCATAAACGACGCGGAAGCGCGCCAGCTTTCCGGAGAATACTCGCTGGTAAAAGCAGCCGGCAAGATTTTGAAGATGGGCCCCAAATACCTCATCATAAAAAAAGGCGAGCACGGCGCATTGCTTTTTGGCGAAGGGAAAATATTCTCTGCCCCGGCCCTGCCGCTCGAAGAAGTCTTCGACCCAACCGGAGCAGGCGACAGCTTTGCCGGCGGATTTGCAGGCTATATGGCGCGAGTTGGAACTGTTAGTTTTAACGTGATGAAAAATGCCATCATCTACGGATCTGCACTCGCATCCTTTTGCGTTGAAAAATTCGGCACCGAAAAGATCCGCAACCTTTCGAAGGACGAAGTAAACGCCCGGGTACAGGAGTTTGTAAACCTGGCGAAATTCGAGATTGAATAATGCCGCTTTCAACATCGGCTGACAGCAAGCCTTTGTCACGATCTTGTGCTTTTTAGGGTTTGAAAACGTCATCTGTCACATCTGCATATTCGCATATCTGCACATTTCCCATTACTCGCTCTTCAAACTCACAACCGGGTTCACCAGCGCCGCCCTGATGGCTTGCAGGCTGATGGTCACAAACGCGATCAGCAGCGCTAAAAAGGCCGCCAGCGCAAACATCCACCAGGCTATAGCAATGCGATAGGCAAAGGCCTGCAGCCAGCTATGCATCAGCCACCATGCTATAGGACTTGCTATGGCAGCCGACAGGATCACCAGTTTTACAAAATCCCTGGAAAGCAACAGCACGATGGATGAAACATCCGCTCCAAGCACCTTACGGATACCGATCTCCCTCGTACGTTTCACCGCCAGGAAAAATGCCAGGCTGAAAAGCCCCGAACAGGAAAGCATGATAGCGGCCAGGGCAAAATAGCGTATTATCCTGCTAAAGTCTTCCTTGTCTTTGTACTGATTGTCGATGTCCTGGTCAAGGAAAGTATATTCAAAAACCCTCTCGGGAAATATATCATCCCAGGTTTCCTTCACTTTTTGTACCGTCTCGTTCACATGATCAGGCCGCATGCTGACGGCAAACTCGGTGAACCTGGGAGCATTTACGTCCATCACCAAAGGCTCCATTGGATTATTAAGCGAATTAAAATCAAAATCCTTAACCACACCAACCACATAACCCCGCTTGCCGTTAGCCTGCGGACCCCTAATAAATTTTTTTCCAATGGCGTTTGCAGGTGTTCTCCATCCATAGGCCTTCACCGCCGCCTCATTTATAATAAAGGCATCCAAATGATCATGCCCGGTACTTTTGGAGAAATTCCGGCCCGCAACAACTTTCATGCCCAGGGTTTGGATAAAATTATAGTCAACGGATAACCATGGTGCAAAGGTGTTGTCCTGCTCATGATAGCCCTCAGGTATCACCAGGCCCCGCACAAATCCCTGGCCGGGCATTTCCGATGATGCCGTAACGCTTTTGATTTTGCTGTACGCATTCAGCCGGTCGTAAAAAATATTCATGCGGTGGCGCATACCCGTGTCGATAACATTCCCGAAGCTAAAGGCCCCAGTACCGAAAATGGGCACCACCAATACCTGTTGTTTTTGAAACCCCAGCGGCTTGTTGCGCAGGTACTGCATTTGCCGGTAAATTACGATAGTGCCGATGATCAACACAATCGACACAGTAAATTGGATCACGAGTAAGGTGCGCTGTACCGTATTGCGTTTGGTATGATCTCCGGATTTCCCCTTCAGCGCAAGCGCCATATCCATGCCGGTGATAAAAAACGCAGGATAAAGCCCCGCTAAAACGCCGGCCGTAAAAAATACCAGGGCAAACAGGAGCACATTGCCCGGCGTAACCCACGAAGCCAGCGTGAACTGTTTGTGGGTTAATTGGTTTAAAACCGGCAGCGCAAGCTGGGTCAAAACTGCAGCCACCAGGAATGCAACGGCACACGTCAGCAGCGTCTCAAACAAGAACTGCGCGGCAAGTTGTCGTTTTTCAGCGCCCAAAACTTTGAGCATGCCGATCTCCTTTATCCGCATGAGGGAGCGCGCGATGGAAAGATTGATAAAATTGACATTGGCTATCAGCAGCACCAGGAATGCCACTGCTATAAAAATATACACATAAGTAATGTCGTTGCTGCTGGCATTGCCAATGACTGTTGAGGCATATAAATGGATGGCCGTTAAGGGCTGCAAGACGACCGTATTCAGCTGGCGATTGCGCGCGGTACCGTCTTGCAGCAAGTGCTGGTTAAGAGCTGCCTGCACGTGTTTTACTTCCGCCCCCGGTTTCAGCAGGATCCATGTGTCGCAAGGTGTAAACGTCCAGTCGTTTTTGATAAAGTTACCAAAAGCGGGGCTCTCCGCCTGGTAAACGGTCTCGAACGATACCAGGAAGTCAAATTTTATATCCGAATTGGCCGGCATCTTTTTAACGACGGCGGTTACCTGCATGGGTACTTTATGATCGTATAAAAGCGATTTTCCCACCGGGTTTTCTGTCCCGAAATATTTGGCCGCCATTTCGTCCGTTAAGACGACCGAGTTTGGCGCCGAAAGGGCAGTGCGTATGTCGCCGCTAATAGGCGAAACAGTAAAAATGCCGAACATGTCTTCGTCGGCGAAATACACGCCCTGTTCCTGGAAACGTTTATAACCGGCGCCTGCGTCTTTCCCGCCGCGATCTGTTTCCATCTGCCCGCTGCGCTGAAAAAGTTTCGCTACTTTTTCTATCGCCGGAATTTTTGCCGTAATCCCTTTGGAAAACGGAACCGGGGTTGACGAATACACGGTGCCGCCGTTGTTATCCTTGCTGATCCAGTTTATCCGGTAAATATTATCCAGGCGGGTATTGAAGCGGTTGCAGCCCAACTCGTCCTTCACATGGATGAGGATGAGCATGCAACAGGCCATCCCAACCGCAAGCCCGCCAATGCTGATGACAGATGAGGTTTTGTTCCTGAGGAAATAGCGGTATGCTATTTTAAAATAATTTTTAAGCATATGTTTTGTATTGATATCACAACCAAAGCTGCATGAGTATCCCGTCAGTCGAAAAAAGCCTTCACGATTTACCTCCGTCAACCGCTACTGCCACTCCTCCAATCCCTCCGGCCATGAACCATGAACGTTTCCACTTCCGCAATCGGCCCCCGATAGCTATCGGGACCGAATTCCGCACTCCCTTTCCCCTCCTGCTACGAACCATGAACTATCAGCCAAACCGCCAACTGCCACCGTCAACTAACACTGCTACTGTTGGGGGCGTAAGTGAGTATTTGGAGGATGACCGGATCCTTGCAACCTGACTACGGAGGGATTCTGCAATCTACTATTTCCTAAACTTTCTTATTCAATATCCGTTATGTTATTTTTTACATAACGCTTTTCCTGTAAATTCTTTGTGCAGGCTATTTGCTTTTTATAAAAACAGGTAACTTTAATTCTACTAAGCAATTGTTTATGGAAAACAAGAAAAACCGTCCAAAACCGGGGGACCAAACTGAGGTGAAGGACTCGTCACGCCGCGAATTCCTAAAAAAATCGGCCCTGATCACTGCTGTCGCCCTTACGCCCGCATCGGCCGTGGTGGCAGCAGAAAAGCATGTGGATGAAAGAATAGCTGAGGCATTCGAAAAAATGCCGCTGCACCTGGAGATCAATGGCGTAGCTCATAGCCTGATGGTTGAGCCGCGCAGCACCTTGCTCGACATCCTGCGCGAACAGCTCGACATGACCGGTACTAAAAAAGGCTGCGACCTTGGCCAATGCGGCGCCTGTACCGTGCATGTAGATGGGCACCGGGTAAACAGTTGCCTCACACTTGGTATAATGGTGAATGGTAAAAAAGTAACCACGATTGAGGGCCTCGCCAAAGGCGACCAACTGCACCCTATGCAAGAGGCGTTTCTGAAACACGATGGCTTTCAGTGCGGGTATTGCACACCGGGACAGATCATGTCGGCGGTGGCCTGTATCCGCGAAGGACATGCTAATTCGGAATTGGAGATACGCGAATTCATGAGCGGTAATATTTGCCGCTGCGGGGCCTACCCCAATATTGTGAATGCGATACAGGAAGTTAAGGAAGGAGGAATGGCCATATGAAACAATTTCAATACACCCGCGCGGTTAACCAGCAAGGAGTGTTGGACGCCATTGCTAAGCCCGGTACAAAGATCATAGCCGGAGGCACCAACCTGGTCGACCTGATGAAACGCGGCGTTACCGCCCCTGATAAGCTGGTGGATATTAATTATCTGCCCTTGAAAGGCATTACCGCTACTAAAACCGGGCTGCATATCGGTACGCTGGCTTTGAACAGCGTGGTTTCGGAGAACTCGTTGGTAGTAGCGAAGCTGCCCTTGCTCAGCATGGCTTTAAAGGCCGGCGCATCGCCTCAGCTTCGCAATATGGCTACAGTTGGCGGTAACATGATGCAGCGCACCCGCTGCACCTATTTTTATGACACCACCATGCCATGCAATAAGCGCGAACCCGGCACCGGCTGCGGCGCCGTGGAAGGTTACAACCGCATGCACGCCATATTCGGCGCAAGCCCGCAATGTATAGCGGTACACCCCAGCGATATGTGTGTGGCGCTGGCCGCTTTGGATGCCCAGGTGATCATCGCCGGCAAAAAAGGCGAAAAGCGCATGCCGTTTGTCGATTTTCATCGCCTGCCCGATGATCATCCGGAGCTGGACAATCACCTGGGAAAAGATGAACTGATCCTTGGTGTTGAAATACCGGATAACAATTTCGCCAAAAACAGCTATTACCTCAAAGTACGCGACCGGCAATCGTATGCCTTTGCCCTGGTTTCGGTGGCGGCGGGACTGGACCTGGATGGGAGCACCATCCGTTCGGCCCGCCTGGCAATGGGCGGCGTAGCTCATAAACCATGGCGTTTGTTTGAAGCTGAAAAGTTCCTGGCCGGCAAAACGGCTTCGGAAGATACTTTTAAACAAGCCGCCCAATTGGCCATGCAGGGCGCAAAGGCCTACGAGTACAATGCTTTTAAATTAAAGCTTGCCCCGGCCGCTATAACAGAGGCATTGAAGCATGCCGCTGGTTTGGCTTAGTGGCAGTTGCAGTTGGCAGTTTGCAAAAAACCGACAGATAGGTACCAATGAACCAGTGAACCAATGAACTAATGAACCATTGACCCAATGAACGTCCCCAAAGAAGGTATTACGAGGATTGACGGCCGGTTAAAAGTGACCGGTTCGATCAGGTATGCTGCGGAATACTCGTTTCCGGGATTGGTTTACGGCGTGCTGGTAAATAGTACAATAGCAAAGGGAGCGATAACTGCCATTGACAGCAAAGCGGCGGAAGGCGCGCCGGGGGTGGTAGCAGTGATCTCTCATCTTAATTCGCCGATAATTCCCGGATACGAGGGGAAAGAAGAAATAAAAACATTTAACGATAACAAGATCTATTTCAATGGCCAGCCCATTGTGCTGGTGATCGCAAACACGTTTGAACGCGCAAGGTTTGCGGCATCGTTGGTGAACGTACAATATACCCGGGAGGAACACCAAACCAATATCGATGCGGGCCTGCAAAATACGTATAAGCCCTGGGGTGATGGAAGTGATTACCTGCGCGGCGAGGCTAATGCCTACCGCAATGCGCCGGTAAAAATTGAGGCGGAATACCAAACCCCCATCCACGTGCACAACGCGATGGAGCCATTTGCCATGACGGCTAAATGGGAAGGCGATAAGGTAACGGTTTATACCAAAGCCCAAGCCATTAAAAGCATGCAGCACGATATCATGACCATGTTCAAACTGCCCGAGGAAAACGTACAGGTTTTTTCAAAGGTTATTGGCGGGGCGTTCGGTAGTGGTTCGCCGCTGTGGCCCTATGCAAAAGCCGCACTGATTGGCGCCAGAATGATTGGCAAACCCCTGAAAGTGGCGATCGACCGGGGACA
>JABDGE010000017.1:50828-53710 GCA_013286235.1 Bacteroidota bacterium | reverse complement strand
GATACTACATTTAAGGTATAGGTGATGTTTTCAGGCGGTGTGGCAACCGGTGTGAGTGAATCCGGATTGTCGAGGAAGAATGGGGGCGTCCAGTAATAGCTGATAATACTGTCGCCTTGCATCGTGCCGTTCAATTTAGCAGACTGTCCCTGGAATAATGTTATGTTACTGCCCGCATCCGCAACCGGATTTTGGTTTACCGTGATGGTGACTGATTTTGTACTGTCGGTGCAGCCTCCATTACTTATATGAGCGGTGTACGTGATAGTTTGCAGGGGACTGGCGGTGGGATTTGGAATACTGTCGTTGTTAAGCCCCGTCGGCGGGGTCCATTTATAGTACAATCCGCCGGACGCTAACAGTTGGGTAGATTGACCGGCGCAGATAGTAGTATTGTTGCTAATGCCGGCTACTACCTTGGGCACCACCGTTACTAAAGCCTGGACAGGGGCTGCTACACAACCGCTGTCGGATACGGCCACAACCGTATACGCACCGCCGTTCGCCGGCGTGACGTTATTGATGACCAGCGGATTTTGCGCGGCAGGGGCCAGGCCGGGGCCTGTCCAGGTATAACTTGAACCGCCGGAAGCTGATAACTGCAATGTATTGCCCTCGCAAATTATTTGCGGGGCAACGCCCGTGACTACCGGCAGGGGGTTTACATAAACCGTTAGCGGGGGCGTGTACACCCTGCATTGCACCGAGGAAATATTTGAGCCATTCGCTATGCCCAGCCTGTACTGGTAAACACCGGCAACAGCATTAGTAAAGGGGAGTGTAAGCGAATTGCCGGTAGCGCCTGCCAGATCTGCCCATCCGTTGTTATTTGTATTCGACTGCCATTGGTAGACAGGGTTGTTGTCGCCCGCAACCTGGGATTCCAAGGTGTAAACGGCGCTGCCTCCCTGGCACAACGAAGTTCGCGCGGGCCCGTTTGTGGACCCAAAGCCTGATTTAATGAGAGGCCCGCAAGCCCTGAAAGTTATATCATCTAACGCTATATCGTTTCCGCATCCTCCCGGGGCGTTGTTGGTCATTGTAACAACTATCGCCTCGGACGAATTTGCCGGCGTGGTAAAAAATGTTCCGTATTGCACCCATGTAGGATTATTTGTCGTTGGTATATTGCCGGTGTTGTAGGTTTGTAATACAGTACCACCGGTTGTTGAAATGGAAAAAGTGATATTCGCTAATATCGGCGCGCCCCCGCATGCTGATGGAACATTAAGGTTGAGTATCCAGGCGGCAAATTCATAGGTGGTATTCGGGCATAACTGGCCGGGATCTGTTTGCTGGGTAAAAAAGACACTCGGCTGAAAAGAGGCATTGATAACCATCATATAACCGTTCGTGTTGCCGGTATGGTCGTGGTTTACAGCATGCCATGTATCGCCGAAGCAGGATTCGATACTATTAGCAATCGTATAATAGTTATCATTCGGGCAACCCGTTGTTGTGTAGATCATATTGGTAACGTTGCCCGGCAATGCCGGCCCAGGGTTTGTTCCTGCGCCGAAATCCTGGTCGATGACCGGGTCGCCTAAACTACCATTACATGTTTGCGCAAGGCTTTGTAGAGTAAATGCAGTACAAATTGTCACCAGGAATATTTTCAGACCAATTGTTCGCATTTTCAGATCTTGTACTCAACTAAGTTCGTCAAAAATAGCTATCTGAGCGGTTTTTAGGTTACCGGATGATAATTTATGAAGTTGAGCATTTATTTTATGGGGAATAAAAAGATCCGCCGGAGCCCGAATCGATCCATCGCTGATTTTAGATTTTTTGTTAGTTAATCGCGGGGAAGTCTGAAAGTCTGAAAGTCCGAAAGTCAGGAAGCAGAAAATTAAGATAAAAAGAGCAGAGATCGTTGATTAGAGATGTATATGTTTCCAACAATCGTAGCCACAATGATTTTTGGCCATCACCAAAGTCGGGAATAAAGGCTACTGGTTAATGATATAAACATACCATGCCCGGCAGGGAAAACAGGGGTTTTAGAGGCGGTTGTTCACAAGGTGCTCAAAAATGGCTTTGGCGACTGCTTCGGATTTGGAGTTGACATGCAATTTTTTATAGATACTGGTGATATGACGTTGCACAGTACCCATTTTTATTGAACAATGGTCGGCAATCATCTTATAGCTGTCGCCTTTTACGAGGCAGCTGAGCACGTCTTCTTCACGCGGCGAAAGATCGTACTCATTTTTAACTACATTTTTCTTTTCGCTGAAAAATGCCAATACCTTGCGGGCAATACCAGCGTTCATAGGGGCGCCCCCTTCGTTTATTTCTTTTATTGCTTCCAGAATGTTAGCGGAAGTCGTTTTTTTAAGCAGGTAGCCTGTTGCGCCCGATTGCAGTGCGGCAAAAACTTTATCATCATCGTCAAACGCAGTTAATATTAGCACGTTTACAGCGGGGAAGCTGCTTTTTATCAGTGCTGTGGCTTCAATCCCGTTAATGCCTGGCATATCGATGTCCATTAATACCACATCGGGAGTGTTTAGTGACAGATCTGCGACAACATTATTGCAGTCGGCGTATATGCCGGCGATGGCAAATCCCTTTCTTGCCGAAATAAGGTATTGCAAACCATCGCGCAAAGCCTTATTATCCTCGAATACTGATACCCTGATGTCCAATTTAAATGTATGTTTAAAAGGGTAAAGATAGCGGAGCCAGGCGGCTCATCAATAGTATAATCATATCATATCAATCACCAGCCTTGTCATGACCCCGGCTCCCGGTTTTGTTGTTACCTGCAGGACGCCATTTATTTCAGCGGCGCGCTTTTGCATATTTTTTAGCCCGTTTCGGTTGGTCGGCGCCGAAATATCAAATCCCCGGCCATTGTCGCTGATAATGACCTCGAGATA
>JABDGE010000017.1:48437-50818 GCA_013286235.1 Bacteroidota bacterium | reverse complement strand
CGATTTTTTTACCACTACCTGCATTTCGGTACATCCGGAGTGTTTAAGCAGGTTGTTCACACATTCCTTAAAAATTAGAAATATGTTTTTCCTGGCTTCCATTTTTAAACGGGTATTCAAAATATTCTCGTTTATATCGATGTCAAAACGGATATTCTTCGCTTCGAGCAGCGGGATACAGAATTCGCGCATCCGCACTGCCAGGTCGTTAAAATGATCATTGCGCGGGTTTACCGCCCATACAATGTCGTCCATCGCTTCCAGCATGGCGCGCGCATGTGTGGTAATATGACCCACTACTTCTCTTGTCTCCTCATGCGGCAGTTTTTCTTCCAGCTGGGTATCCGCAATATCGCCAAAAATCGAAATGCTGCTTAATGCCGAGCCGATATCGTCATGAAAATCCGAAGCAATGCGCTCCCTTATTTTTTGAATCGCCAGGATGTTATTGATCCTGTACCTGTACAAACTATATAAAGCTAAACCGGTCAAAATTATTACAAGTCCCCTGAACCACCATGTTTCCCAATAGGGTGGCTTTATCACAAAACCGAACGCAGCGGAATAGCCGCTCCACACACCGTTTTTATTGCCGCTTTGCACATAGAACGTATAGTCGCCAGGTTCAAGCTGCGCATAGTTGGCGCTCCGCTGGTCATCGGTATATTGCCATTTTGAATCGGCGCCTTTCAGCCGGTATCTGAATTTAATGTTTAAAGGGTCCGAAAATAAAAAAGCTGTAAACGCGATCCTTACGGAATTTTCGGTGTGACTAAAGACCATGCCTCCCCGGTTGCCGGGTGATGGATAGAAGGGCAATACCGGCTTGTTATTTATGTACACCGCTTCAATTACCGGGTCTGACGGGACAGGTTTGTTCACCAGGCGGGACGTAAAATAAGCATAACCATTCCTGATGCCAAAAACGATATTATTGTTCACCGCGGCGAAGGGAGACGCGGGGAAACCTTGATCCTGGTAAGTTTCTTCCCCGATGTTTGAGCTTAAATGTGTACGCGGGTCGTAATTTAATATTCCGGCTTCTGTGCCAACCCAAAGCAAATTATTTTTATAGATAATACTTACGCATGCCGGTTTATGTAAGCGACCCAGTGAATTAATTGCTGAAAAAGCTTTAGTCCGTTTATTGAACGTCATCAGGCCGCTTTCGCCGGCACAAACCAGCGTATTGTCGGCGGCGGCTGTTATATCAAAAAAATAGTAGTCGCCTTCTGTCCCCGACCCGCTGTACATAGAAACCGCTCCTGTTAAAAGATCATAGCAAAACACGCCGTCCCGCGAAGCCGCCCAAACAACTCCATTTTCAAAAAAGCCGTTTACAAGATCGTATTTTAACCGGTCCTTTGCCCCATTTGGCATCACAGCCCCCGGAATAGGCAATAGCTGATGTGAAATGAGGTCGTAACTGAACAAACCCCTGTCGCTGGTTATAAAAAATGTTTTCCCGTCGGATGGAATGATACCGCGTATATTATAGCTAAGGTTGAGAGAATCGGCGATAGGCAGCGGCTTGCTGAGCGTAATTCCGGTGTTGATATCCCATTCTATTATTTTTTTTTGTGTCGTCAAAAGCCACCGTGTTTTTGACAACTGCTCAAAATTGAGTATTCTTTTAACCTCTGCCCCGATGTTATATGACTTTTCAATTTGCTTTGTTTTCCAGTCAACGCGCAACATACCCCGGTTAAGGCACGACATCCAAACTTTTGTAGTATCGTATTTGTCCTGTTCAATTTTATTTATGGATAGTTCGTCAGCGTTATTGTAATCAAGGAATCGCATTTTCCATTGCTGGTTTTTCAGATCGAGTAAACTAATGCCAGCGGCAGAGGCCAGCCACAGCGCGCCTTTTTTGTCGGTATATAGCCTTGAAATAACATTGCTCGGCAGGCTATAAGGGTTATTGTTATCATGCGAAAACGTTAATTCTATTTTTTTTGAGATCGTATTGTAAACCAACAGGCCCTTGCCATCGGTTGCCAAAAAAAGATGTTCCTGATTCTTATCCTCGACCATAAAGGTTTTTAAAAGTAAACAGGCCAAGAGTTGTTGCCAAAAAAATGGAACGGCCACATTTTTGTGCGGCAAATATCTTGATCACGGAGTGATTGAAGACCGGCGTTTTCTTAATAAAAGTATTTCGCTTTATATTGTAGCTATATAGTTGTTCCCTTGACGATATCAATAAAGTGCTGTCATTCAGCGGATAGGTGCAAAGCGGGTTGGCAATGCCTGTAAGCGAGGTGTACGATATCGTCAATGAATTAAGATCCAGTTTTGCCAGGCCATAATCGCAAACAAACCAAAGCGTTTTTTTTTGAATGGCGAGCGCGAATGCGTAAGTAATAAACCGTCCGGAA
>JABDGE010000017.1:0-48427 GCA_013286235.1 Bacteroidota bacterium | reverse complement strand
AATAAAAGATGGGATTTTGGGGTTGCCTATGAAAGTTTAACCGGTCAACAGGATAATTATGGTTTTGTTATAATAGCATATTCCTCCTGAACTCACCCAAATCCGGCCATCGCCGTCGCTTATTAAATCGGTATAATTATTCTTCAGCCCCCCGGTGGACGGATCAAGGCTATTATAATCAATAGTCCTGAAGCCGTCAAACCGCTGTATACCACGACTGCACACCCATATATAACCATGCTTATCAATCGTAAGATTATTAATGTTGCGGCTGACAAAATGGTTTTGGCGATTGAAATTATCAAACCGCCAGTCAGGGTCGGGTGTAAAAGCCTGTGCTAACAGATCAAAAGTCGCAACTAATAACCATAAACTAAATATAAATCTGCTCATGGACTTGAAACAATTAATCCGGCGTTAACGTTGACGGTTCATATGACGGCATTTTAAATTTAGCACTAATTATAAATGATTGATTATAAATACCAAAGTTTTTTTAGGATAACACCGGAAAGCAACCTATTTTGGTTAGTTCGCGTAATTCATAGTAAACTCTCCTGCTACTGGAAGTAGATCTATAATACACATAAATAATAATCCTATGAAAAAAATCATTTATCCTGCAATTGCTGCAGCCGTCATCAGCCTTTTTGCTTTTACTTTAATAAGTACTAATTGGAAAATAAAAGGTAATGAAGCAACGATCGAATTTACAAGCAAAATCAGCGGGTCATTTACGGGGCTGAAAGCCGACATCATATTTGACAAAGAGCACCCGGAGCTGGCCAAAATCTCCGCTTCTGTTGACGCGTCCAGCGTTGCTACCGGGTTTTTCCTGAAAACCAGCCACGCCAAAGATGCTTTGGGCGTTGATCAATACCCCACCATCAAATTTGTATCGACCTCGGTAAGTAAAAATGCCGGCGCTTACCTGGCAAAAGGCAGTTTGACCATGAAGGGCGTTACCAAGCCAGCCGTCATCCATTTCACGTTTGAGGACAGCGGTAATGGTGGGGTGTTTAAAGGGACTTTAAAAGTCATCCCTAAAGATTTCGGTATTGACCGTAGCGGCACGCCTCCTGAGGTTATGGTTAAGCTAACAGTTCCTGTAACTAAATCCTGAGTCAAGAAACAAGAATCTAGAGCCAAGAATCAAGATAAAAGTTACCCGTGTTAGGGAGGTAAATGAAATGCATGTTCACATTCCTCGCATTATCCTGGTTCCTGGCTCTTGACTCTTGGATCTTGAGCTTTGATCTGCCTATTTTACAAGCTAAACCCGTATGCAATGCGCAGGGCAACAAAACCATAATTATCCTGTTGACCGGTTAAACTTTCATAGGCAACCCCAAAATCCCATCTTTTATTGGCATACCCTACTCCGGGTTCCAAAAGCAGCTTAGTGTTGCCGCCAACGAAGCCTTTTTGGGTTACTTCGCGACCGATTCCCGCTTCTCCCGATACGTAAATATTGGGTATAAAAAACTCTTTGAGGCCGGCTTTAATTGGTCCGACGCCAAAGCTTGGGTTATTTATTCCGGGGATATCCTTGGTAAAAAAGTGGTCGCCGCCCGTAGCAAACGTAACGGCGAAATTATTGCTTATACCATATTGGAAACGAATTATGCCTCCTAAAATAACGGTGTTATAGTTTGCCGCAACACCGGTGGGCAGTCCGCTTTCAATACCGAGGTCTAAATTGAACTTGTTAGCCGGGGTGGTCTGTGCTTTTACATGAGTTGCGAAAAATAGAAGCGTGACCATAAATATTGTGGCCGTTAGTTTTAATACTGTTTTCATTGGTAATTATTTTTTAAAAGATATTTAATGGTATTACTGCCCGACTGGTAAATACGTTGCCCATGGTGAAAATTTCTTTCGGTGTGCTTAAAGCCAGCTGATCCGGGCATTTTTAGAGACGCAGATGTCTTGCCCCGCCTGGTCGATGCTCATCCAGGCAAGTAAAATAATACGGATAGGTTTCATTTTCTATGGTTTTGACGATCCCAGGTTCCAGTTTACGCCGAGTGCTACACCGGTGGTTTGAAGCTTTACCTGGCCATATCCAACATTCGCAAGCGGGAGTTTGAGATAAGGTTGGATGGTGATGCCTCCCCTGGAACTGATTTGCCTTTGATAGGTTGCGTTAAGATTTAATATTTTGAAAAGGTAACTGCCGCTATTGGGCGCTGTATAGCTGGATGAAGACGTACCGCCATAGCCTGCATAAGAAAAGTTAAATGATTGCTGAAGCATCACATAGGACGAAAGCCCTGTACCAAGGGTTACCGTATTGCGCCCCCTGCTATACACCTGGTAACCAACGTTTAAGGGTATATCGAGCATTTTGCAGTTTGCTGAAACACTTACGGGGTCGTTTTTAAATTGATAGGGGAAATTATAATCGCCGTATGCTGCCGCGTATGGCGTAGACGAGTAAAGTGTTCCCGTAGTGATCGAAAACTTTCGGGATATGGCTGCCGAAAAAAACACGCCGGCTTTATTGCCTGCCTTAGCTTGTTGAAACGACCCCGCCCCGTTGGCATCCTCGGCCCCTATAGCATTCAATGCAAAACGCGGCCGGAATGAAGCAATAGTTTTAGCGCTGACTTTATTGTTTTGTGCGGCGCTACCTGCTAATAAGCGGCTCATTGCGGCCTGAGATTTTTCACCTGAACTTATAGTCTGTTCCGTCGGCTTGCCGGTTTTCAATGCCGAATTTTCGTCAGTTCGATTGCCAGGCGCAGTTGGAGGATTCGGTGTTTGTGTCACAACAGCGACAGTGGCATTTCTATCTTTATCGATAGTTGGATCAACAACGTTTGCCAACTGGTTGGTAGCCGGCTTTGTTGCTTCTATCAGATTGGCTCCGCTTTGCGGCTTTAACTTATTGGTCGCAGCAGCGGCATCACTTTTAAAAGCGGGTGTTGGGTTAGCACTCTTGTCCACAATAAGCACCGGGCTTTGATTTATCGGGCGGCTGTTTTTAGCCGGCGCATTTATTGCCAGGTTAGCCGGCTTGCTGCCTGAACTGTCAATAGCAGGTGTGTGCGTTTTTGCCGGCAACACATCGTTTTGTTTTGAGGCAGTAGTCGTTGTCGCGATCGAAGCCGGGTTATTATTAGTGGTGCTGTTATTGCTTTTCACTACATGGCTGCTAACTGTTAGGTTATTAGAATTTTTTTCGATTGGTTTAAAAAGCCACCATCCCAGAAACAGCAGTAATGCGGCGGCAATACCGGTTACCACAGGCCATAAATAAATTACCGCTCTCCTCTTTTTACGCTTATCCAGCATAGCCTCCAACGAGTCCCAATCCTCCTCTCTATACCCGATTTGATCGTCAGTATCTTCTAACTTCTTTTTGAAGAGGTCATCTAACTTTTTATCTTTTTCGTTATTCATCCCCTTATTCCTTTATTTAATACTATCCCTGGTGCATTAAAAGCTACTGAGGGGGCGTAGTCTATATCACTATTAAACGAACCCGAGGCAGGTGCATCGGCTCTCATAATCATTTGCTTTAGTTTTTGCCGGGCTTTGTGCAAATTTGATTTAGATGTGCCCGCGTTGATATGCAGCATTTCGCCTATCTCCTCGTGCGAATAGCCCTCGATGGCAAAAAGATTAAACACGGTGCGGTATGCCGGTGGCAAAGTTTGAACCATTGCCAAAAGATCATTGTAACTTAAATTTCTATCTGCGAACTCTCCGTCGCTCATATTTTCGGCCGCTTCCAGGTCTTCTGTGTAAGCCATTTTTAAATTGGCCCGGTAAAAATCAATAGAAGCGTTCGTCATGATCTTTCCCAGCCAGGCTTTGAACGGCCGGGTGAGATCAAAACTTTCAATATGTGTAAATACTTTTAAAAAGCCCTGGTTCATAACTTCGGCAGCTGAATCACGATCGTTAGCATAGCGAAGACATATGCTCATGGCAAAGCCATAAAATGTTTTGTACAACATTTTCTGACATTTCCTATCCTGATTTATACAGCCCCTGAGTAATTGATGTAGCTCGTCTTCTCCCATATGCGTTCTACCAGTTTAACTATTTTGTCGAATTGCGCATATCCTCATCACGGAAGGTAATCGTTAAAGGTTGCCTGTTAACAATTTAAAAATACCAAATTACGTACAAGTGATTGATTGTTAATAAATAATTATTCTTTATTTGAATCAAGAGCCAAGAACCAAGAGCCAAGAATCAAGAGTCAGGAACCTTTCGGCTTTCGGCTTTCAGCTTTTGGCTTTTTCCTTCCACCTTCCTATTAAAAATTACTGCACAGGCAACCATTTTATAAACCGTATTGGTATTACAGAATATACAGCCAACCTATTGGCGACTAATAATTGATAAATGGTCCCGGTTTCTATCGTAATAATTACCAAAAATGTGGCCGATATATTACCGGCCTGTATTAATAAAGCACAACTGATCACTGATGATATTGTTGTGATCTACAACGGAAGTAATCATGACGAAGGCGTCGGTGCCGCAATAGATAGCTGCAGAATCTATAATCAAAAATGGGAAGGGTATGGCGCAAATAAAAACAAAGGTATTGCGGCAGCTAAGTATAACTGGATATTGAGCATTGATGCGGACGAAATACCTGATGACGAGTTGATAAAAACCCTTCACCTGGTAAACTATAATAATACGCATGTGGTTTACGATATTAGGTTCAAATCCTATTTCGGTGAAAAACCGATCAGGTTTGGACGCTGGGGAAGAGATCACCATATCCGCCTTTTTAACCGGGTTGCTGTTAAATGGAACGAAACGATGGTGCATGAAACCCTGATCATCCCACCTGGTACCAGGGTGAAAAAATTAGCCGGCGGCCATTTGCACCACTATTCCGTAAACAATGCTATAGCGTATAAAAGCAAAAGCAATCATTACGCAAAATTGAGCGCTGAAAAATACCTGCAGACCGGCAAAACCACTAATGTCATCAAATTATACATCTCCCCCCTGTTCGGCTTCATTAAAAACTACATAATTTGCCTGGGCTTTTTAGATGGCCGCGAAGGTTTGGACATAGCCCTAACCACTGTTAAGAACACCCGGCTCAAATACCGGCTTTTGAGCCGTATGCAGACTTTGGGGCACAAAAAGCAAGTAACTGAGGAACGGTTTGCTTTGGAATATTGAAAGCGTTAAATTAGTCCGAATCCCGATAGCTATGAGGACAGAAAGACGCTGCGACTGAAGTTTCGGCAAAGAAGCTTAGGTTATATAGAGAAATCAGGCTCGAACCATAACCGGTTAACCCTTTTTAATGAACGCAAAAATCGTCAGGAACCTTTCATTTAATACCCTTCAGCTTATTGTTAACCAGGCGGCAGGACTGGGGATATTTTATGTACTATCAACCGGCATAAACAAAAACAGTTTTGGGCTGATCAACCTGGCATTAGCTGTTTTGATGGCTGTTTTTAATATATTGTCAATGGGTATTGATCAATTGGCCATAAAAAAAATCGCTTCCGGGGTTAATGTCACATCGGTGCTTTCGATTTACATCTGGCACGTTCTGGTCTCGGGGCTTGGCTTTTATGGGTTGCTTTTAACGGGTTATTACCTGCTCCCGCACGCAGGTATTTTATTTGGCTTATTGCTGTTAATAGGTGCAGGTAAGCTGATGATCTTTTTTTCAAGCCCTTTTAAACAGGCCGCTACCGGTTTGGAGCAGTTCAGGTTATTGGCTTATATGTCGGTAATCTCAAATATCATTCGCTGCGCCGCTCTGATTGTGTTAATGCTTACCCGGGATTTAAACCTGCAAAACATTATTATAGTTTTTGTGAGCGGAGACGTTGCCGAACTATTACTTACTATTTGGTTATTCAGGCGTTTTACAAATCTCCCCTTAAACATTAAATGGAATAGCGCTAATTATAAAGCGCTGCTTTTTGAATCGCTGCCTCAAACAGGTGTTGTTTTGATAACCTCGGCTTTGGCCCGCTTTGACTGGATATTTATCGGTTTTATGGTCTCGGCGATAAAGCTGGCGGAGTACAGTTTTGCCTACAAAATTTTTGAAATGTCTACCCTCCCTTTACTGGCAATTGCCCCTGTGCTAATCCCGCTTTTTACCCGGTTATTTAAACAAACGGAGGTTCCATTGGCCGGGCTGAAATCATTAGTTCGCTTTGAAATGATCATAGCTGCATTTACTGGTTTAGTGTTGAACATTTACTGGGCGCCTGTTATTGATGGCGTAACATCCGGTAAATATGGAGCGGTAAATGTTAAAACAATTTTCATTTTAACCCTATGTGCGCCATTCATATACCTCAATAATTTTTTATGGACGATTTTTTTTGCCCAGGGGCGCTTAAAAATGATCCTTAGTTCATTTGTGCTCACTTTTACAGTAAATGTCGCCGGGGACGTTTTGCTCATCCCGATCTTTAAAAATGAAGGGGCTGCGTTTGCTTTCTTAGCAGCCTGTATGGTTCAAAGCATTTTCTATTTAAAAAAGAACACCATTTCCCAGCTTAGCCCGGTTTGGCAGCCTTTGTTAGTTTGCACGCTAAGCGCCCTGCTATGCGGCATGGCTGCGAAAACGCTGATTCCCCAAACATGGCTGTTGCTTCCTTTTGCTTTGCTATCGTACCTGCTCCTGTTATTGGCTTTAAAACAAATCAAAATATCCGACGGGGCTTTGCTAAAGAAATTCTTGATGCGGTAATTCCGTTTATTTCTGTTCCTCCACAGGCAACCCTTCCCATTTTCAGGCCGTAATCTCTACGATGCCAATGATGGAATGTTAACTAGTCCGGATCCCGATAGCTATCGGGACCGAAAGAAGCTGCGACTGACGTCCGCCAGTTGGCGGATAATTTAAGTTACATAGAAGTCTAAAATAAAAGGCTTTATGTTTCGGCTAAAACAACCCTTAGAAGTGCATTTTAACCACGGAGATCGCAAAGAATGCAGAGAGAACACAGAGAAAAAATTGACAAACTATTAAGACTCTGTGGCCTCTGTGCCTCCTCCGTGTTCTCCGTGGTTAAACTTTTAGACTTTAGTTATACAGAAGTGGGTAATGGATAGCTTTTACAGGATTGATTTTAAGAACATACTCAGTAAAGTGGATTGGAAACTCCTTTTGTTTTTGATACTCTTTTTGAACGTGAAACTCGCGGTAAAAATTCCGGCCATTGTTATCATCTACCTGCTGCGGTTCAACTTTAAATTCGGCTTTAGCTTTAAAAATACAAGGCTGCCCCTTTTTTACCCATTGGTAATAGTTATTGCTTTGTTTAACTTCATCCTATACAAAAGCTATGGCAATGCCAATTACCCTGTGGTTTTTTTGATGGGAATGGGGTTTTGGATCTTGTGCCTTTTAGCCGTTCACCAGGTCAAAATAGCTATTGAAGACAATGATACGGAAATCATTCACCGCACCATACTCGTTTTCTTTGTCCTCAACGCCATCATTTCCCTTTGTAATATTGGCTATATCATGCTGGACGCGCACGATATTAATCCTTATCGCTACCAGGGTCAATACCAAAAATACTTTTTGGGCACCGGAGATTACATCAGGGGCCTAACATTCGATATTTCAACCACCAATGCAGTTTTAAATGCCTTTGGCGTTGTTTATTTTTTAGACAGGAAGAAGCCCTTGATGGTACTGGTCTGTATGGTGGTTTTGCTCCTGACCGCCAGCAATTTTATGAATATAGCATTAATGCTTGTGTTGGTTTTCTTGTTTGCATTTAGAACCAACCGGGATCAAAAGAGTCTTATTATCATTTGCCTGATGTTCCTGGTGGTGTTCCTCGGTAAGGTGTCCCCGCAAAACAACGGGTATGTGCACGAAACCATAAAAAACATCATCCATCCGCCAACGCTTCCTGTAAATCCTGCGCCATTGGAAGTTAATGCGGATAGTTTAAAAGGACCCGAAGCAAAAAAAAGGATATTTGCAAAGCATTACCTGGATAGCGTTAAGGAGATCAGGAATAAGTATGCCGTCAACGCAGCCGGTATGAGTATCATTCCCTCAAATCTCCCGGCAACAGGCTCCGGCCGTGTCATTATTGTTGGCGCCGATATCAATACCCCCCCCTATCAAACTCCGACGGATACGCCGGTCGAACAAAGAAAGCTTTTGACCTTCATTGATCAGCATAAGGCTGTACTTCAGCTTTCTGGCCAGGATTCTTTAAGGGTTACTTTGCCGGGCAAGGCCTTAGGGTTTTTACAAACGACTAACTTTCTGAAAAGTCATCCGGCCAAAATAATAACAGGAGGCGGCATGGGTAACTTTTCGTCGAAACTGGCATTTAAGGCAACCGGGCTAGAATTTGCCGGCGGCTTTCCGGAAAAATACATTTATATCGGCAAAGATTTCCTGATAAATCACCTCGATGTTTACCTGAATTTTTTTAGCAAAAGAAGGGAACTGCATTCCCTAACCAATAACCCTTTTTCTGTTTACGACCAGATGATCGCCGAATATGGATTGATCGGTTTAACTGTATTTGTGATTTTCTACCTCGGATTTTTTACCCGCCAATATAAAAAGCTTACCTACGGACTTCCTGTGCTATTGCTGATGCTGGCTGCTTTTTCTATTGACTACTGGTTTGAGCAATTATCGGTACTGGTGTTTTTTGAGCTGCTGCTATTGCTCAATATCAAAGAGACCAATTATCGTAAAACCGCTGCGATATGACAAGCAATAATCCAAAGGTTAGCGTTTTAATGCCGGCATACAATGCTGAAAAGTATATCGCAGAAGCAATTACTTCCGTATTACGCCAGTCGTTTACAGATTTTGAACTTTTGATCATCAACGATGGCTCAACGGATGACACGTTAGCTATCGCCAATTCTTTTCACGATCCGCGTATTGTTATTGTTACCCAACGGAATAAGGGAGTGTCGTCGGCATTGAACCTGGGTTTATCCTATGCTCGTGCACCCTATATTGCCAGGTTTGATGCCGACGATATTTGTCACCCGCATAGGCTTAAAATTCAGTATGAGTTTATAACCGCCTACCCGGAGTACAGCGTGGTAGGTTCAACCGCCGATTATGTGGATGCAGAAGGCCACTTTATGTTTACCCACCACCTGGCGGGTCATTTAAACGAGGAAATACAACAGTTAAAATACTCGGTCTGCCCGTTTATTCACTCTTCGGTATTTTATAAAAAAGAGGTGGTGGTTGACAATGGCGGCTACAACGAATATGCCTATACCTACGAAGACCATTTTTTATGGATAAACATTCTCAAAAATCAAAAAGCCTGCAACCTGTCGCAGGCGCTGATAAAAGTAAGGCTTAACCCCGATTCGATCACGATCGACGAAAAGTGGCATACCCGTAAATTCCTCTCCATAAAGTATTTAACGCTTAAAAAAGGCTATATCACTGAAAGCGAAGGCAGAGAGTTGATGTTGATCAGCGGAAAAAGCCATTCTCCGAAAATAAAGCAGGGGGCCTATTATGCCCTTTGCGGCAAAAAATTCCTGCTCAATAACTACCAGCCGGAAAAAGCAAGATTAAATGTGGTTAGGGCTATTACGCTGCATCCGCTCCGGCTTGATAACTACCTGTTGTACACGCTAAGTTATTTACCCGAAAGATTTATTGCCTGGCTTCACAAAACAACAAGATGAAAATGATGAACGTAGCTTTTATAACCAGGTCAACATTATACCGCGTTCCAGGGGGCGATACGGTTCAGATTGTGCAAACAGCCAAGCAGCTTAGCACCATGGGGATTGATGTGGAGATACTGCTATCAAACCAGCAAATCGACTACGAGCATTATAGCCTGCTGCATTTTTTTAATATTACGCGCCCAGCAGACATACTTTATCACAGTAATAAAGCAAAAAAGCCTTTTGTAGTTTCAACCATACTATGCAATTACACCGAATACGACAAACATCACCGTAAAGGTTTTGGGGCATTGTTTGCGTATATGCCGGCAGATGGCATTGAATATGTAAAAACAATGGCACGGTGGTTATTGGGTAGAGATCACATGGCCAGCATCAGTTATACCTGGAAAGGCCAACGGAAAAGCATTATTGACATATTGCGGCGCGCGGCCGTAATACTTCCAAATTCCGAATCGGAATACCAAAGGGTTGAAAAAAACTATTCAGGTCCTATCAACAATGTAGTTGTCCCCAACGGTGTTGATCCCAATATGTTTCAATATAACCCGAGTGTACGGAAAGATGACCGGCTGGTGCTTTGTATTGGCCGGATAGAGGGGATAAAAAACCAGTTAAACCTCATAAAGGCTTTAAATAATACGGAGTATCAATTACTAATTATCGGATCGCCCGCGCCAAACCAGGTAAATTATTACAATGAATGCCGGCGTATAGCGGCAGATAACGTCAGCTTTGTACGCCATCTACCGGTCGATGAGCTGGTGGCTTACTATGAGCGGGCTAAAGTTCATGTGCTTCCCAGCTGGTTTGAAACTACAGGACTCAGTTCGATCGAAGCGGCCGTGATGGGTTGCAATATTGTTATTACCGACAAAGGCGATACCCGTGAATATTTTGAAAACGATGCCTTTTATTGCGACCCTTCGGCGCCTGAAAGCATACGCCAGGCTGTTGAAAAAGCCAGCTCGGCGCCATTAAATGAACCTTTCCGGCAAAAGATCTTATCAAAATATACCTGGGAACATGCCGCCATACAAACATTAAAAGCATATCAAATAGCAGCTACAGCATGAAATTAAGGATAGCGATTTTGGGTACAAGGGGTATCCCCAATAATTACGGAGGATTTGAGCATATTTCAGAGTATGTATCAGAAGGCCTGGTTAAAAGAGGGTACGGGGTTACGGTTTATAACTCGCATAAGCACCCCTACCAGGAAACGACCTGGAATGGCGTTGAGATCAGGCATTGTTATGATCCTGAGTACCTGATCGGAGCAAGCGGGCAGTTTGTTTACGATCTTAATTGCCTGCTTGATGCCCGTAAACAACATTTTGATGTGATTTTAATAATGGGCTATACCAGCAGTTCCATTTGGGGTAAATTATATCCCGCGGATTCCACCATTATCACGAATATGGACGGCCTGGAGTGGAGACGGTCGAAGTACGCTCGCCCGGTACAAACATTTCTAAAATATGCCGAAAAGCTCGCCGTAAAATATAGCCAGTTTTATATTTCCGATTCGCTGGTCATCAAATCATACCTCGGCGAAAAATACAAGATCAACAGCAGGTATATACCCTACGGCGCTGACCTCTTTTCGGAGGAAGAGCGGGAACAGGTGGAAACCGGCGAAGCCCAAAAAGAAGACTATTTTTTGCTGATGGCCCGGATGGAACCCGAAAACAATATCGAAACGATATTGGAAGGCTTTAACAACAGCAACTCGCAGCGGAAATTTAAGGTTTTGGGCGATACAAGTAACCGGTTTGGAAAATTTATCACCCATAAGTTTAAGAACGACGGCCGGATTGAATTCAAGGGATCAATTTACGATACGGCCAAAGTACGATCACTGCAAAATAACTCGTACCTGTATTTTCACGGGCATAGCGTTGGCGGCACCAACCCGTCATTACTGGAAGCAATGGCCAGCGAAGCTTTGATTGCCGCCCATAACAACCCATTTAATAAATCGGTATTAAATGCTGATGCGTTTTATTTTTCGGATGCCAAAGAAGTAAGAAGCATTGTTGAAACCGTCCAGCGAAAAGGCCCCGAAAAAACGATGGTCAGCAATAACCTTCACAAAATAAAATACCAGTTTAACTGGGAGAAAATAATTGATGAATACGAAGCCTTTATAGTGGAATGTTACTGCGGTTTGAACCATGAGCGAATTGTTTGTGATAAAGGATAGTTTGGCCAATAAAATAAGCTTTTACCATTTAATGTTATTAATGGCCAGTTTGCCGTTTGACAGGTTTTACAGCCATATTATCCTGATAAGCTATGCGATACATACCCTTATCCACTTAAAAAAGGGTGATGTAAAAAGAGTGTTCAACTTACGGACGCTGGTGCTGCAATCCGTTTTCCTGGTAACCGTTTCGGGCACCATTTATACCCCTACTCCCGGCGAGGCCTTTACCGAATGGGGAAAGCAAATTACTATATTGATTTTCCCTGTATTTTTTTGCCTTAACCCCCTGGATTTAAAAAAGTACAAATCTCAATTGTTACTATCGTTCGCACTGGTTTGCACAGCGACCGTCGTTTACCTGTTTGCCGATGTCTTTAAAACACTGCACCATTATCACCTCCCGTATTCAGCCATGTTTACGGGTGCGTTTACGAACCATAATTTTTCGGAGCCTATAGGCATGCATGCTACATTTTTTTCCATGCAAATTGTATTGTCGCTCACTTATTTGTTAACCCTGCTGATAAAAGAAATATCCGTCTCCAAAAGGCTGTTTTATTTTATTTGCAGCGTCATCCTGGCAGCCGGCCTGCTGCAGCTTTGCTCAAAATCAGCATTAATAGCATTCCTTGTCATCGTCAATTTTACAATTCCCTTTTTCATATTGACAGGCGTTGGCCGCCGGCGCTTCGTGTTAGTTTCAGTTTCGCTTTCGCTTTTACTGTTTGCTGGAGTATTAAGGTCAGGAGCTTTCAGGGAGCGTTTCGTTAACGAACTGACGCTTGATCTGGCTAAATCGACAGCAGGGGAGACTGAAGACGGCCGCCTGGCCAGGTGGAACGCGGCTGCCGGGTTAATAAAAAAAGCGCCCGTATTGGGCTATGGGTCAGGCTCGGAGATCGGACTTTTGCAGGACGCCTTCTATAATAAAAAACTCTACAATTCTTATCTCAACAGGCTCAATGTGCACAGCCAATACCTTAGTTTCCTGATAAAAACCGGCATCCTGGGTTTGCTCACTTACCTGGCTACTCTGGCCTTTGGCTTTACCATCGCTTTTAAACAAAAGGATGTGCTCTTTTTCTCTTTTATGTTGCTTATTGCTATTGTCTCCCTATCCGAAAATTTGCTGGATGTAGACAAGGGGGTATGCTTTTACGCGTTCTTTTTTTCATTTTTCGCTTTTTCGACGGAAAAGCCCCAGAAGATCGGGTGGAACCCTATGAAAATCAGGTTCTTCCAAGGCAAAAAAGCAATGCCCGGAAGCATTATCGCAGAGCCAATAGCCATCAATTAAGGTCCTCATTCACATACGTTAACCAATTTTAATTATTTGCGGGGGCAGGCAACCGAAGGATTAATTACCCCGTCATCATTATAAAGCAATCGTTTTAAATACATGTCATAAAATAAGTAAATGCAAAACCGGATATACCCTTTAATAAATCAGGACTTGACCGAAATTAAAGAACACATATTAGCCACCCTTGCTTATTTCGATATGTTCAACTATCCATTAACGAGGGCTGAGATTTATTTGTTCTTGGGAAAATCACATCATTATGAGCTTTTCGACGATGGGCTGATCTGCCTGGTGAATAGTGGTTCTGTTTACAGGTTTGATAAGTTTTATACATTAAAGAACGATCACTATTTAATAGTGAGGAGAAACGAGGGAAACAAAAGGGCCGAAGAATTAATCAAAATTGCGGGAAAGGTGGGCGATTTGCTTATCAGGTTCCCTTTTGTAAGAGGCATAGCTATTTCGGGTTCCTTATCCAAAAACTTCGCCGACGAAACTTCAGATGTGGATCTATTCATCATCACGGCGAAAAACAGGCTTTGGATTGCCCGTACGTTAATGCATTGTTTTAAGAAGCTTACCTTTTTCGTTAACAAGGAGCACCTGTTTTGTATGAATTATTATATTGACATGGCCCAGTTGGAGATAGTAGAAAAAAACATTTATACAGCTACAGAGGTTGGGACGCTTATCCCTTTACAGGGTGATATGATATTCGAGAATTTTTATGCCGCCAACACCTGGACCCGCGCTTTCCTTCCAAACAAAAATATGCGCATAGCCTCGGCAGTATCCGGCAAAGCATCGTTACTTAAGCGGGTATTTGAGGGTTTGTTAAACTTAACCGGAGCTAACACGATTGATAACTTGCTGATGAAAATAACGGCTAAAAGATGGTCGAAAAAAACCATTCTTAAAAAGTTAAACAGCCATGGTACCGTTTTGGCTTTGTTAACCGATAAACACTATGCCAAACCCGACCCAAAGAATTTCCAAAGCAGCCTGCTCAAGAAATATGAGTATAAAGTTGCCCGGCTTTTGAACGATTTTGAAAAGGCGGTTTGATGTGGGAATTTGATGTGCGGATATGTCCCGCACGTGCGGGATGCGGATGTGCAGATGTTTTTGATGCGTCGATGAGTATATGTGTGGTCGGATAATATAAGCCAATTTTTCATCTGCACATCTGAAATCTGCACATCTACCCACATCTGCACATCTATCCCCTCTTTTTCTCCAGCGATATAATATAGTAATCCCCAATATGCTTCCAGGGCCAGGTACTCTTAAGCCGGTCTTCTTTCGCTTTCAGGAATTTGTAAACTTTCGGGTGCTTTTCTGCAAAGCCTTCTATATACGATGGCGGCACGATGGTGCATAAGCCTTCAACGCTCAATAAATCAAACCCATTTTTGAGCCGGTTAACAATAAAAGACGGGTTGTAATACCAGCACCTAAAATAAGTGCCTTCAATATGGGCTTTGCTGCCATTGCTGCTAAAAAGCCTTCGGAATGCAGTCCGGAATTTGCCTTTAAACACCAATAGAAATTCCCACAAACAAAATTTCGGCAGCACAACCAGGGTAACTCTTCCGTTTGGTTTTAGCAAACCGCTAAACTTATCCAACACCTTATCCAGTTGATGGGTGCAGTTTAAGCCGGCAAAGTTGGAGAAGATATGATCGTAGGGGCCTTTGTTTAATAGCCCGTTAAGCGCAGTGTAGGAACACAACTCGGTGCTAACCCTATTTTCCATTCCGTTGAGCCGCACCTTTCTTTTCAACTGCTGCTGCATCCCGGTTGAGATATCAGTAGCATGTACATGGTGGCCGAGCCTCGCAAAAAAAAGCGCATCGTCACCTGTACCACTATTAAGTTCCAAAATAGAACCCTCCAGCCTTAAATATTTCAGCACATGATTGCGTACCCGCTCCCTTTTATAATGAACGATGGTGTCGCCCGCATAAAGCTCATCAAAAATGGCTGATTGATGAGTGAATGCGGCCTCGGCAAGTTGTTCGTTAAAGTTTGACACAATAGCTTCCATATTTATGCGAATCAACACCGCACGTGCGGGATTGACTCTTGGCTCTTGGCTCTTGGCTCTTGGCTCTTGATTCTTGGTTCTCATTTTTTTCACGCCTTTTCCAGCTTTCGTAATTTCATCCCCTCAATAAGCGTGGCCGGTCCATGATACAATACAGATAACGCTTTTCTAAGGCTTTTTGAAGTGGCCGAAAAAGGGTTACGCATCAATTTAACCAAACTGTTTTTAGCCAAATGCTTGTGATAATTTTGATGCACATACCGGTGCAACTGCTTGTAATAACTAGCGGGGAATGCATTGCTGAACATCAGGGCCATTTCATCCGAATCGGTCCAGTTTGTTTTTATCTTCAGCTCGGCTTTAACCTTTTCATAAAAAAGTGTTCCGGGCAGCGGATACGAAACCGAGATGCCTATTTCAAAAGGCAGCAGGTCATTGATCATGTTAATGGTTAACTCAATGTCTTCCTTCAATTCGCCGGGGTAACCAAACTGTATAAAAAAAGATGGTTTTATCCCGGCTTCTTTCATCAGCAAGGTGGCCCGGCGGATCTGCTCAATATTGATCCCCTTATCCATAGCGTCCAGGACTTTTTGCGAGCCGCTTTCAGCCCCTATCCACACGTTTTCACAACCGGCCAGGGCCAATGCTTTTACGTTTTCTTCGTTTACCAATAGATCGGCCCTTGATTGTATTTTAAACCGGATGCTGATATTTTCCTTTTGTGCCAGGCGCGAAAACTCAATAACCCAGCCCGGTTTTAAACCAAAAATATCGTCGCAAAACCAAATATGATCGATATGGTAAAGCTGCTTTAACAGCTTAATTTCTTTAATTACATTTTCCGGACTCCTTGAATTATACCGGTTGCCATAAATCGGTTTGGCGCACCAGTTGCATTTAAAGGGACAGCCGCGCGTAGTGCTCATGTTCAAGGAAAAATACCCCGCGCTTTTTAGCCAGCTTTGCCGGTAGGTTTCCATGTCGACCAAATCCCAGGCGGGTAAGGGCAGGCTATCCAGGTCTTTTAGCACCGGCCGGCCCTGGGTTTTGATGATCTTACCGTCCCGCAAATAAGCCAGGCCGTTTATCGCCGAATAGTCATTATTCTTATCAATGATATGCCCGGCTAATTCCAATAAGGTATGTTCAGCCTCGCCGATAATGACAAAATCCGCGCCCTCCCGAAGGTATTCTTCATACCGGTCAGTGGCATCCGAACTGGAAACAATAACGATGCACCCCTCTGATTTGGCCAATTTGCACATGCAAAAGGCCGCCGCCCGCATATTGGTAAGGCACATTTTGGTGAGATAGTTAAAACCGTCATCATACATCACGAAAAGATCCGGTTTGTTTTGGGCGATGGTGGCAGCGACTTCTTCGGGATCGCTTTTAAACATGGTATCAAACAGCGCTACCTCATAATTATTTTCGCGCATTAACGCCGCAGCATACAGCGTGCCCAGAGGCGGATAGGGCTGCCCCAATTGCCATTGTTTAGGGTCGAACCGCAAAAAGTAAGAATGGGTAAACAGGATACTTTTCATACTTTTTAATTAATTGAGCCTCGCAAAAGCCGACAGGTTTAATGAACAAACGCATTTTACACAGGTGGCATTTGTGGCCATATTCAGCGTTTTCCTGAATCGGGTCGCTTCGGGGCCGTTTAAGATATCGGCTAATGAGTTATCGTGGATATTACCTATGGCATCATGAAAAAAGCAGGGCCGTACAGCACCATCGGCTTCAATTACCGTTGAAACCCAGGGGGCGTTGCACTGTTTAAAAGGGAAGGGGTTTAATCCAAAAAACGCGGCATAATACTCGTATATCTGGTGAATTTTGCCGGGCGACTCTGTGATAAACCCCGAATCAAAATAGTCTTTATTAGCCATTACCCTTTGGACTATTTCGAGCAATTCCGGCAGTTCGTTTTTTGATACGCGTACCTCATCCTGCCGGGGCTCCTCCCAGGCCAGCTGCCGGTTAAAGGCATGGCTGCTTACATCGGCAGGTAAAAAACTAACCTGGTCGATGCCCATTGTTTTGGCTTCTTTAATAATAGATTCCCAATTTCTGAAATTCAGCCGGTGAATGACGGTACGGGCAGTTATTCTATGCGCCGGTTTTAATAGCTTGATATACTGTACGCCATCCTTTAGCTTACCGAATGCACCCGCAACGTTCCGGATAGCATCATGCAGCGCCTCGTCGCCGTCCAGCGAAACAATAATTTCGTCGACCCATTTGATCAGCTGTTCCGCATTCTTCTTTATGGACAACCCGGTAGTAAGCAGCGTCATGCTGATCCTTTCTTTTTTTAGGATCTCGCAAAGCTTAAAGAAGTTTGGATTAAGCAAAGCCTCGCCACCCGACATTGCCACCTGTTGCGTGCCAAATTTTCTTAAGGAAGATAAAAGGCCGGCAATATCCTGTTCGCTAAGTTGCTTCAGGTTTTTATTGTCCTTCCAGATATCACACATCACACACCGGCAATTGCAAGCGCTATGCGGCATCAATATCACCACCGGCAAAGCCGAAATTTGATCCGTTTGCAAAGTCCGGAGACGTTTGTAAGTATGATATAGTGATGGAAGTCCCATTTTTCTAAGTCTTGAGTCGAAAATTGAGCCCAAATCCGCGATTCAAAAATCCTAAACAATTAATATCAAATACTCCACTGGCTACTGCCCACTGCCTACTGCCCACTAAAACCCCTGTATCTCCGGTTGCTTGTACCGCCAAACCTTTTGCAGCAATTTTATCTCATAAGGGTAATGGTACACGTTAATCTTATACCTTAAGCCGGCTATCAGCTGTATGGCTTTGCGTTTTAAGCTATTGAGCCGTATGTCGGTCACTGTTGGGTAAACGCCATTCAGCACCGTTTCAAAATTTCTGATTTTGTCGATCATTTCCGGAGTTAACCAGGGGGTAAGCGGGTTTTTTCGCAGATCAAAACTTTCCCAGGCCGGGCTTATCCAATCCTCGAGCGTTTGCGGGAATTTAAAGCCGCTGGCCAAAACCTGTTTGTACATTTCAGACCCTTCCGTTGGCACAGGGCTGTAGGTATAAATAATGATCTCTGTAAGCGGGTTAACCTGTTTTACTTTCTTAATAAAGCTGATCTCAAAATCGATCTGCGCCTGCACCTTTTCGGGCGTAGGCGCGGGCGTTCCCAATACAAACGAATACTCGGGAATGATGTCGAACTTTTTGAGCCTTTCCGCAAATTCAATGATCTGTTTGCCGGTTTGTGTTCCGCCTTTATCCATTTGCGCCAATACTTCGCTATTGCCGCTCTCGGCGCCAAAAAATATGATCTTACAGCCTGCCCCCCTTATTGCCGCTAACGATTCGTCTTTAAACTTGCTCATCGTATCAATCCGGGCCATTCCCCACCAGGTCATGTGTTCATCCTTTATCAGCCGCGAAAATTCAACCGCACGTTTTTCCGATACGAAAAAATTATTGTCGTGGAATTCGATGGCATCGGCGCCCCATTTATCTTTAATGTATTTAACATCCTTATAAATATGCTGTGCAGATTTACCCTTCCACCTGGCTTCGTAAATGGGCACAACCGCACAAAATGAACAGGTAAAGGGGCAGCCTATGCTGGAATGATAAGCGAGTGTTTTTTTGCCGAGATAGGTTTTGCCTAAAAATTTTGGAATGGGATAAAATGCATTCAGCTGATCATAAGGCAGCGGAGCCAGCGAATCCTGGTCTAACAGATCCTCCTTTGCGTTTATAAAAATTTGATTGTTTACCCCTTTGTAGATCAGGTTCCTGATAAATTCAAAAGGCTTCCCTGTTTCCAGGGCATCTATAAGATTTGGAAAAGCATTATCGCCGGGGCCATTGATGATAAAATCCACGTAGCCCGAATATAAAACGGCATTCGGTTGGTTTGATGGAAAATAGCCCCCCCATATCATGGTAGTATAAGGGAACTTCTGCTTGATCTTTTTCGCGGCGACGATAGCCTGCTTTAATTGAGGACCCGGCATCACCGTAAACCCCAGGTATTTGTATTGGCCGGTATTTAAATAGCTTTCTATTTTTTTTATGGGGTCCAACTCGCAGTTACCATCAACAATAACCCAATCATATTTCCCGTTTACCGATGCGGCGATATTTAAAATAGAATTGGGGATTCGATACTTATTATTGGAACTTTTTGGGTTAAACAGCAGTATTTTATTCATCATCAATTACACCTTTTTATTTAAGCCAAAATGCCTTGCGATACCGGCGAATGATGTCCACCGGTATCCCCTTAAGCGCAAGGCAACAATTTACAATAAACCCATATTAATAAACGGTCACAGTAAATACGCCTTTAAAAATGGGATGGTTGCCAGGGTGGGGAAATAAAATTGCCGGGCAACCTTTCAAACCAACGCAACGTAGTTCCTGGAGAGAAAAGCATGTAATTGATTCATCAAAAACAGTCACGTTGATAAACACCCTTAAAAATTTTATCAAAAAGCATGTTGCCCATTCAGCTATATTGGAAAAAGATGTAGTTGAAGCATATGATACCTGGGCCGAAAACTATGATACCCAACCCGGCAACCTGATGCTCGACCTGGATAAGCGCGTATTTTTAGAGCTCCTGGATGAAATTGTGATAAAAAACAAAAACGTAGCGGATATAGGCTGCGGTACGGGCAGGCACTGGGGCAATATTTTGAAAAATGATCCGGCAAGCTTAACCGGTTTTGATGTTTCGGCCGGGATGCTTGGCAAATTAAAAAACAAGTATCCTTTTGCCCAAACACAGCTCATACGCGACAACCTGTTTTCGGCTATTCCGGATGCTTCTTTTGACGTTATTCTGTCAACCCTTACCGTCGCCCATATAAAGGATATTGAAGCGGCGTTATCATCATGGTGCCGAATTTGTAAAGAAAAAGCGGACATTGTAATCACCGATTTTCACCCTGATGCGCTTGCATTCGGCGGTAAAAGGACCTTCCCGCATGGCAAAGTCCAAATTTCGGTTGAAAATTATGTCCATACGGTACGGGTTATCAAGCTCCTCTTACTAAAAAATGGCTTCCGGGCTATTAATGAGGTTACAAAATCGGTCGACGAAACCGTAAAGGACTATTACAGGCAGCAAAGCGCATTGCACGTTTACGAAAAATTTAAGGGCTTCCCTATTATTTATGGTGTCCATTTCAGGAGGGCATGATGATCCTTAACAATGTAAAAATGGCAGGCGGCGGCGATCCGGTTAATATCACCATCAAGGGTGAGCAAATTACGGGTATTGCATCTTCACCTATACCTGCTGCTGACGGTGACTTAACTTTGCATTTTGACAATGCCCTCATTTTTCCCGGGTTGATCAATTCGCACGACCACCTGGATTTTAACCAGTTCGCCAAATTAGGCAACCGCGTTTATAGCAATTATACCGAATGGGGCAGGCACATCCATCAAACCTTCCGCGCGGAGATAAGGGAAGTTTTAAATATTCCTGCCTCCCTGCGTACCGAATGGGGAATATATAAAAACCTGCTATGCGGTGTTACCACCGTTGTGAACCACGGGGCACGGTTTGGGAAATCTGATGATTTAATAACGGTGTTTGATGAAACACAATGCCTCCACTCGGTACAGTTTGAAAAGAGCTGGAGGATTAAACTGAACAACCCCTTTAAGAAAAACCTGCCGGTAAACATCCATGTCGGGGAAGGGACCGACGATGCAGCCCACCACGAAATTGAACAATTAACCCGCTGGAACCTGCTGAACAAAAAATTAATTGGCGTACACGCCGTAGCCATGACAGAGCGCCAGGCAAAAAAATTTAAGGCCATTGTTTGGTGCCCGCAGTCGAACTATAACCTGCTGAACAAAACGGCCCCGGTAGATTTATTAAAAGCGTATTCAACATTATTATTTGGCACCGATTCAACATTAACAAGCGACTGGAACATCTGGCGCCATCTGCAATCAGCGCGGGAAACAAATTTATTGAGCGATGACCTGTTGTATAAATCCTTAACTCAAAATGCGGCGCAAATATGGAAGCTAAACACCGGTGAAATTGCCGCCGGTAAAGATGCCGACCTGGTGGTAGCTAAAACGAATAACGGAAATAATAGCCTGGATGCATTTTTTGGGATCGGCCCGGACGATCTTTTGCTGGTAATACACCGGGGTAATATGCGGCTGTTTGATGAAGCTTTGCTGGACCAGTTAAAGCAAGCGGATATCAGCGATTTCAGTAAAATTTACATCAATGGTATTGGCAAGTATGTGCAGGGGGATTTGCCCGGATTAATGGACAATATCAGGAATTATCAACCGGCGGCCGAATTTCCCATTAGCGTAACTAAACGGCTTGTTGCATGATAACCTGGCAGAAAATACGGTCGAAATTAAACAGGGAAGCCCGGCACCTGCTACGGGATGCCGGCCATAACCTTGGGTTTTACCGGGAATTTTACAGATCAGCGCGCGGCAGCCGGATAATGATCTATCATGGGATTTGCCTTAAAGATCCTACCCGTTTTAACCCGATATTCCTGGATCTGAAAAGGTTTAAACAACACCTTCGCTTTTATAAAAAACACTTTAACGTTATTTCGCTGGATGATTATTATGAGCAAAAATTCAGTAGGGATAAATTCAATATCTGCCTCACTTTTGATGACGGCTTTGCCAACAACTATAAATATGTTTTGCCGCTTTTAGCGCAATACCAATTGCCAGCTACATTTTTTGTCACTGCCATACGAGCTGCCGGCTACGATATCTTATGGAACGATTTTTTGGGAATAGTGAGCAGGTACGGGCCGCAAAATATACAGTTTGAAAACGAACGATACCAACAGGGCCTCCATAATAAATATTTTTCAACCCCCGACGGTGTAAGTTTAGTGGAACGATTGAGGTCTTCGGGTTTCCCCCAAAAGGCCGAAATGATGAGGCTATTATATCCTGCAATGCCATTCCGGTTAAATACAGCAGACGAAGACTATTGGCTGCAGATGACCGAAGAACAATTACGGGAGTTGTTCCGATCCCCTTACGCAACTATTGGGGCACATGGCCATTATCACAACGACCTGGCCAGGATCGACATCAAAGATGCGGAGGCAGAAATATCGTTTTCCAAATTATACCTCGAAACTATCACCGGCAAGCAGGTAAAAAGTTTTGCTTTTCCCTACGGATCGTATTCGCCGCAGGTTGTTAACGCTGCTAAGCTGGCGGGCTTTAAGCATTTGCTCGCAATGGATTTTCTGTTTCCAGCCGATCAGGAAGACCAAACAATACGGGAACGGTTTACAGTCAACCCGTTTATATCCACCAATAACCAGATGTATGCAACCGTAATCCGCAACTATGAATGCTGAGACGCAAACAACGGAATACACGATTGAACGTCTGACATCAACAAACCTGGCCGATGTGGAAAGGCTTTATAAAGCGGTTTATGGAAGGATTTTGCCCCCGGGCTTTTTGTTAAAAAAATATGATACGGTTTTTACCGCGGTAAAATATGTTGGCTTTATTGCCTATAACAAGCAGCGAACCCCCATAGGGTATTATGGCGTTATCCCCTGCTTTATGTGGATTGATGATAAAAGGGTACTTGCAGCACAATCAGCTGATACGATGACACATCCCGGATACAGGAACAAAGGTTTTTTTACGGAATTAGCGCAGCTAACCTACGCACTTTGCCGCAACAACAGGATAAATTTTGTTTTTGGTTTTCCGAATCAAAATTCGTTGCCGGGCTTTATCAATAAACTTGGATGGCAAATGACAGAACGAATGGATTGTTTTATTATCCCGGTAAATAGGTCTTCATGGATAAGGTTTTTTAAAAAACTGCCATTCGTACAGCGTATGCTCAACAGGTATCAGCAAGTACTGCTTAACAGGCATAGCGTGCAGCAACATGGCGTTGCGAACTCTGTATTTGCGAATGGGTTTGGGGGTGTTTATAGGGATTACGATTACCTCAATTACAAAACGTATGCCCCTGCCAAAGTTATTGAAATGGCGAATTCGACTTTGTGGGTAAAAGCTGGTACTGTGCTGCTTATCGGGGATATTTGTTTAGCCCCCGGCGATTTTGATAGTATGATGTACCAGGTTAAAAAACTCGCCAGTAACCTGTTTGTAAATGAGATACATTTTCACGCAAGTCCGGGAACTTCATTACACCATTTGTTTTCCGAACGGTTTAAGCCGATACCGTCCTTCCCTGTTATATTTAAAGTACTTCACGGCGACTATAAGCTGGATGAAATAAAATTTACGGCTGCAGACATCGATACATTTTGATATGAACGCATTGATCAGGAAACTTTTTTTTAAGGGGGTCAAAATAAAAACCTTTTTTATATCCCGGATGGCCGAAGACGACGTTGAAGAACAGGTGTTTTTAAAAAGTGGGAAACACCTTTTCCACATCAGCAAACATCATGGGATGATTTGCCTGGATCCTTTTTGTATGGCATCATGGCTGCCTGCGGATCAACTCAACCTAATTGATCCGCAGGCAGCAACAATACAGTTTATGAAAGGTGACAAACTGAATGCTTCCACCACGGTATCGCTTATAGAAAAAATCAAAACGGCAAATGGCGCCTTGCTTTTATATAAAATTGATACCGTAAAAAATCACCAGTTAAACCCTTTACACAGACTAATTTTTTTCGCTTACCTGCTTCGGTCGCCAAAAAATACTTATTATAGTCGTAAGGTTATTAGCGCCTTGTATTCGTACCCGCGCAGCATTATCATCGTTTCCTACCGGGATGAAAATTATTGCAATATTTTCCCGATGGACATACATGGTTTTATTGAAGAGGAAGGCTTGTACTTATTAGGCTTGAGAACCACCAACGTTACCTTAGATAAGATACTGGCAGCAAAAAAGGTTGTCGTTTGCGATACGGACTCGGTCGATATTAATACGGTTTATGCGCTTGGTAAACACCCCAGCGCATCGCCAACGCCGAAAGAACAGCTGCCCTTTGGCACAACCGATAGCGAATTGTTTGGTTTCCCGGTGCCTGATTTCACCGGCTCTTATAAAGAAATCGAGATCATCCAAAACAAAAAAATGGGTTACCATATGCTGATGGTGGGCAGGGTTTTAAACCATAAAAAGATAAAACCAAATACTTCGTCTTTTTACCATGTGGGCTTCTTGCAGTTTCAAAACAGCAAATACGAAAGCATTGAAGCAGTGTACTAAACCAGGAGATCGGCATGTTATACGTATTTGTCCATTATAACTATTCACCGGATTTTGATTCACCCGAAAGCTGGTTTAAAAGGACGGCCGGCTATACCGGTTTGGTGGAATGCTTGAGTAAGGAAAATAAGGTGATCAGTATTAAACAGATCAATTACGAAGGGATCTGCGAGCATAATGGCGTGCAACACCACTTTGTAAACTTAAACAGGGAAAAAACGTATTACTCCGTAAAGCTAAACCGCTACGTAAAAAAACTAAACCCTGATATTGTCTTTGTACAGGGTTTACATCAGCCATTGCAGGTAATTCAGTTGCGGACGCTGTTAAATAAAAAAACAAGGATAATGGTCCAGCACCATGCCGAAAAGCCTTTTACAGGCATTAAAAAATATTTCCAAATAATTGCCGACCATTATATCGACGCCTACTTTTTTGCGTCGAAGACCATGGGTCTGGATTGGGTAAACAACGGCAACCTTTTATCGCCTCAAAAAATACACGAAGTGATGGAAGTTTCCTCGGTATTTTACCCGATTGATAAAGCGGCTGCGAAATTGAAAACCGGCGTGAAGGGCAACCCTGTCTATTTGTGGGTTGGTCGCCTTAACGAAAATAAGGATCCTATCAACGTTGTAAAGGCATTTCTAAGATTTGCCGACGCCAACCCGGTTGCGCACCTGTACATGATCTACCATACCGATGAATTGCTTGGTGATATTAAAGTGCTGTTAAAAAACGGCGACGCAGGAAGCCAGGTTACATTGGTTGGCAAGGTTGCCCATGATGATTTGCTATACTGGTATAACAGCGCTGATTTCATCGTTTCGGGCTCACATTACGAGGGAAGCGGGACGGCAGTTTGCGAGGCCATGTCATGCGGCTGTATCCCTGTGGTAACTGATATACCCTCGTTCAGGATGATAACAGATGGCGGGAATTGCGGCATATTGTACGAGGCCGGGAACCAAGACGCTTTGTTAGCAGCGCTGAATGCAACCCTGGAATTGGATAGACAACAAAAGCAGGCACATACCTTAAATTTTTACCAGTCAACTCTCTCGTTTGAAGCTATCGCACACAAAATCCAGGGGATCGCGGTGGGTTTGTGAAACAAGCTAATTTACCAATAAGAGAATAGTAAAAATTGAAAGCTAGCCACAAAGATTTCTAACAAATAATTACAAATCAAAAAGGAATATTCGTATATTTGTGTACAGGCGGGTAAATCCTGACAAAGCGTGGCGGTCTCAGACTACCATAAGTGTATTCTAAATGCACCGCTCTCAGGGACTGCCTTTTTTTATGCCCTAATGTCTCATAAGCTTTATCTCGATGAAAGTGGTGACCTTGGATGGACCTTAGATAAGCCATTCAGGTCAGGAGGATCAAGCCAATTTTTAAGTATTGCCTATATTATTGTTCCCAATGAGCAGATTAAATACTGCAATAGGGTTGTAAGGGATATTTATACTCTTTTTAATGTTCAATCTAATGTTGAGCTTAAAGGAACGAGTATGAATGAGCAGCAAAAACTGATTGCCGCTGGAAAAATAGTTAAAATGCTTATAGATAAACCGGACATGTGCATTGGAGCAATAACGGTAAAAAAGAAAAATGTAAGGTATCATCTTAGAGAAGATGGAAATATCTTATACAATTACATGATTGGCTTAAGTACCTTGAACAAAGTACAAACATTTGGTCAGGTTGAAATGGTTCGGGATAAAAGAAGTGTAAAAGTAAAAAGTGGTAATAGTTGTATAGATTATCTGAAAATAAAGCTTGGATTTGACATGAAATCAGATACTATTTTGGTTGACAATCCTACCGAAAGTCACACTGAATTAAATATAATGTTTATAGATTGGGTTGCCAATTTTGTTTGGTCGCATTACGAGGACGGTAAAAGTGATGCTTTTAATAGGCTAAGTCCGGTGCTAAATAACCAGGAACTATTTTTCTATTGAATTATACCTTTGTCCCAACCTCCGCACATAGGCCATTTCAAGGCTTTGAAAGAATTGCGACATCGCAATCTGTGTGAAATTGAACACCCACCCAAAAGATTACGAACCAGATAATTTAATCCGCATACAAACTGATCATATTTTTTGCGATCTGCTCCGCCGGGCACATTGATACACGGTCGTGGCCCCGGTTGCGATTTTTAAGGATGGCCAATAACTCCCTAAACATTTCTTCTTTATTTTTTACCACGTGGTGGTGCCTGTAATCCTGGCGCATTGGCTTGCAAAACGAAACTACATGCGCGCCGCCAAAAAGGGCCTCTGCTAAAACGGACCCAAAGCCCTCATAATTGGAGGGATGCAAAAATATTTTTGAGCGCTGCATTAAGTCCAATACGGCTGCGTGCGGTAATTCCCCGTTAAAAACCAAATTGCCGTTGAGGTTAAGTGATTTGGCTAAAACCTTCAGGTTTTCCATTTCGGGCCCCTTGCCGCACAGTACCGCTTTTATATTTGGATAGAAGGGCTTTAAAAGCGCGATAGCCTCAACAAAAAGATGGTATTGTTTTAAGGGGATCAGGGAGCCGGCGCCCAATACATCAATATCCCTTTTCAAAGGCAGTTGCGGGAACATCGAAATATCAATACCGACCGGGATCACATTTGCCGGTACAACCCCATGGTTCAGGATAACTTCCCTTGCCAAAAAGTCCGAAAGTGCGATCAGCGTATCGCCCCGGGGTTTTATCCATCTAAAATATTTATTCCCCCGTTTGGCATCCTGGCCCAGCAGCCAGCTATAGTGCCTAAGGTGATGCCGTTTTGCAAAATAGTTCCCTATCAATGCACACTCGCCAAACCAAAAGCTAAGCAGCCCCAACACGTGATGCTCCCTATTGATTTTTCGCAGCGCAACCCAGGCTTTAACCCAGGTTAGCACGCGCTTTAGGCGACCATTGTCCCTGCCGCCTAAAGCGATAACCTTTACACCATGCCATTCATATTCAGCCGCTGAAAATGGGTAGTGAAAAGTTAATACTATTATCCGCAGGCCGGGGCATATTTCTTTCAGTGCCTTTACAAACAGCTGTTGCGGCGGCATACAGGCTGTATCGGCCTCACTCGCAGGGAAGCCGGGACTAAGGATAACCAGTGTATCCGGCTTATGCTCCATCTAACAAAATTGTTTTATTGCAAAATGATAAACTCGCCTTGTTATGGGTGATGATGATGATCATTTTTCCCTCCCGGGCAAGCAGCCGCAATTTGGTAAGGATTGTTTTTTCTGCTGTTTCGTCCATTTCGCTAAAGGGCTCGTCCAGCACCAGCAGATCAAAATCAGGATATAAAGCCCTCGCCAGCATTAGCCGCTGCCGTTGCCCCCCGCTTATATTTTTCCCGTTTTCGGTTATTATTTTGTTCAACCCTTCGGGATACCGGCGGATAACCGCATCCAAACCACAAAAGGCAAGGGCTTCGTTAAGCCTGACGGAATCATATGGGCCTTCGGTCAGTGTTATATTTTTTAAAACAGAATCATTGATAAAAAACGGCTGCTGTTTTACGTAGGAAACACGGCGCCAATATTGCTGCCTGTCGAAGCCGCTTGTATCTGCATTATTGATGGATATAAGCCCACTGTCCTGCTCCAAAAAGCCCAGCAACAGGTTGATGATGGTAGTTTTACCAATACCCGATGAGCCCGAAATGCCGACAAAATCACCGGGATGTATTTCCAGGCAAAGCTTTTCTAAAAGCTGGTGATGCCGGTACTTAAAATCAACCTTACAGAATTTGATGGAATGGATACCATTGGCTCCTCTTTCAGGGCTTTTATCCATTGACGTTTCCCCGGTCGGCAGGTCATTGAGCGTAAACTCATATGTTTTGATCTGTCCCGTGCTATTCAATATTTTGACAATGCCGGGAATGATCTTATAGGAAGCAGCCATAAAAACCCCGATATCCAGCAAACCGATGCCATGCGAATTGGCAGCCCATTTGTTGATGGCGATAAGCACCAGGAAACCCAATATGGCGAAAACCTCAATCAATCTGGATGGCAGGCCCTGGAGCGTCTGCTGAACGGCGATATAGTCATTGAGCTGCCTTTGGCGGCGGAAATATCTTTCGGTGAAAAAATCGTTTTTCTCGTATACATTACTTTCGATATAACCCGACAGCGATTCATTCAAATATTGCAGGCATAGCTGGCTGGTTAACTTTGAATGGGTGCGTACGTCCGCCAGTTTGATTTTAATAAAATAGCCCAGCAGCACTACGGGAGGCAGCAATAACAGAAATAAAGAAAGGAATAAGCCGGGATGATAAAACAGGATAGCAGCCACGGTAAAAAATATCAGGATAACTTGCGATATCACCTGCTGTACATTGGTTAAGATATAATTACTGAACTCGATGGGCTGCTGGCTTATTTTGCGGATATAAACGGACGAATCAATATGGATGAATTTGAAATAATCATCATTCAAATAGTCCCTGATGTTTCGTTTGGATAAGCGGGACGCGACTTCATAAAAAAAGAAATTTTGTGCCTTGGTGATAAGATATCCGATCCAGTTTTTTACCGCATAAAGCAAAAAAAACACACCTGCCAGGAGCAACGAATTTTGATTGAAAAGGGCTTGCATAAAGTGAAACCCTTCCGGATAGACGCCAGTAGTATAAAAATTGATGATGATGAGCAAAACGCCCAGGAATACAATATCAAGCAGGCCTATAAGAAGGTCGAGCAGGACATGGCCAAATAGCTTCAGCTTTTCCCTGCGGGTTAATATTCGTAAAATAGCGGCGACGATATTTTTCAAATGACAATTTGCCGGGCAGCTTCATTTGAAACCCACGATGAACACTGCCTGTAAACAGGATACGGCTGTATTTTTTGATTCGTTGCCTCGATCGGTGAAAGAATTTTATAACTCAGGGAATGGGGGACTAACGGGGGCGATTTAGTTGAATTACTTGTAATGAATCGGTTTTTCGCTATCTTAGCTATAGATTTTCAGCCCTCAAACTTGACGATCCAGGCACTATCCGCCGCCTCTTTCAAAAAAGCTAAAACTGTGCATTATGAAAAACCCTCTGCGAGCATTCTCTTCCCTAAGCATCACCTTAATTTTTTTGTGCACAGCTATTAACGGCAATCCATCCTGCAAAAAAGCAGCAATCAACAAAGCTGTTCCGGTTATTGAATTAAGTGGCAATGGTTACCAACGCGGCCTGCAGCACGGAAAATTATTGAAAAGCCAAATCGCCGAAGTGATATTGAAATGGAAACAGAACATCAAAAAAGGCACCGGGCAAGACCCCGATCCGTTTATAAAAGGTTTTTATGCCGCGACAAATTTCGAACCCATCAGCAAAAAATTAACACCCGAAATTTTCGACGAGGTAAAAGGAATAGCCGAAGGCTCGGGCCAAAGCTATATTGACATATTCTGCTTTCAGCTTGCCGATGAGCTTTGGGTTTATATCGACCGCTTAAAACATACCACACAGAACCACTGCAGCGGGATGGGCATAGCCGGGAATAATGATCGTCCGGCATATATTGCCCAAAACCTCGATGTCGAAAGCTACATGAACAGTTACCAGGTCCTGCTGCATATAAAAGCCACCAAAACCGAACCCGAGCAATATGTGCTTACCTGCTCCGGCCTGGTTGGGATGAATGGCGTAAACAGCAAAAGCATCGGCGTATGCGTTAATACATTGATGGATTTGCAGGCCAGTACCGATGGCTTGCCGGTTGCATTTATGGTTAGAGGCATATTGGCAAAGCAAAACGGTAAAGATGCCTTGGAATTTGTAAAAACCGTTAAGCATGCCTCCGGGCAAAATTATATCATCGGCGTAGTTGACAGCGTATACGATTTCGAAGCCTCGGCTGGTAAAGTGGTCAGATTTTTGCCCGATAACGCCAACCCTTCACTGGTTTATCACACCAATCATGCCATTGCAAATGATGATATTAAAACTTGGTACGCCGAAGACTATCAAAAGATAAAGGCGGGTAAAGCGGCAAATAACAATAGCGTCATTCGTTTTACGTCCTTAAAAAACCGGCTGGCTGGTAACAGTGATTTTTCGTATAAGCTGATCAAGCAAACATTGCGTTCCAAGGACAACCCTAAAAATCCCGTTTGCAATACTTTTGACAACGACCGGGGTGGGTTTACATTTACCTCCGATATCTTCACCTTGGGTAAACATCCGTCTATCCAGCTAACCTTTGCATCGCCGGATCAGTCGATGTATGTTACGCATATTTTTTTGACGAAATAGCGGTGATTTTTCTGAAACGGCTTAATGTACTTATTCCTATCGCTAAGTAAACTTAAAATTCATTAAGTTTACTTTTAGCGATAAAAGTAAATTAAAATAAAAATAAGTTAACTTTTTGTATCAGCATGGGAAGCCAACAACTCGAAATTTGGCTATTAACTAAACTACTTGCCAACTTGAGGTCGCAAATTGCGACCTCAAGTTGGCAAGTGATAAAACTCAATCATTAAGTTGTGATGAACGGGCAATCTTGAAATCACAAATTGTGATTTCAAGATTAGATTTTATCGAAGTTGAAATTAGCCCCTTTAAAAGGCAATCAACTTGAAATTCAGAAACAATGTCCCACCGGTTTTTAACTAAATTTGGGATGGGCGAATAGAATTCTTTAAGGAGGCAAATTGGCACCTTAGAATAAATCTGTATCTACAAATTCATAAACCAAAATAGAGGGGAGCAATTATGTCACGTCAAGGTACCAAGTGTGCCAAATTGTTGGGGTGCGAATTTGTTATTGATTAAACTAATTGGCAACTTGAAGCCGCATTATCATAAATTTTTTTTACAACATTAAAATGACCGGCGAGTCCGTAATACCTGATGAAATAATAATGAACCAAATTTATTATATCCGTGGGCATAAAGTAATGTTGGACACAGATTTGGCAGGCCTTTACGAGGTCGAGAACAAACAATTGAAAAGGCAGGTTAGACGAAATGCAGAAAGATTTCCAGATGATTTTATGTTTGAACTTACCTCAAATGAATACAATTCTCTAAGGAGCCAAATTGGCACCTTAAAGCGCGGGGAGCATGTTAAGTATTTGCCAATGGCCTTTACCGAACAGGGCGTATCCATGCTTTCGAGTGTATTAAACAGCAGCAAGGCAATTAAGGTAAATATACAGATCATCCGCATATTTACCCGCATCCGTCAAATGCTTATGGACAATACTGAATTACGCTTAGAAATTGAAAAGATCAAAGGAAAGCTGGATAACCAGGATAAAAACATGGAAATAGTATTCCGCTACCTGGATGAATTATTAGAAAAAAAGATCGATGCTAAACCGCGAAAACGAATAGGGTATAAGTCCGATGATCTATAGTTATCCCACATACAACTTTTTAAAGCTCAACGGATTCTTCCCATAAACCTTGCGGAATTGCCGGTTGAAGTTGGAAAGGTTATTAAAGCCGCTTTCCATACAGATCTCTGTAACGCTTTTGGACGTTTCTATCAATAATTTCGAGGCATGGTTAAGCCTTACTTCGTTTACAAAACCGGTAAATGATTTCCGGGTGCGCTGACTGAAGTAGCGGGAAAATGAGTTTTCGGCCATGTTGACTATCCCGGCCGCCTCCGATAATAAAATCTCGCGATTGAAATCCTTGATCACAAAGTCGATGATCTTATTCATCCTGGCAGTTTCGTTAGCATTCTGCCCGGTGATCACACTATTGCATATGAAACTTAAATCCTTGCTATCCGCAAGCGTATTCAGGATTTCAAGCAGTTTAAGCCAACGGTTAAGGCCTTTTTCATCAATTAATTGATGAAATTTTTCGCTCACCAGCTGATTTGTTTTTCCGGTTATGGCAAGGCCTTTAGCGGAACGGCTCAACAGGTTACAGATCTTTTGCGCCTCGGGCAGGCTCAAAAACCCCTCTCCTAATGAGTCCTCCTTAAAATGCACCACAATTGATTTGGCCCGCAGGCCGGAGTCGGCTTCATAATACTGCGGGTCGTTACGATACGTATGCGGGAGATAAGGGCCGATCAGGGCCAGGTCGCCGGGCGCGAAATCGCTGATATGGTCGCCAATGAGTCGCTTCCCGGTACTTTCGGTAACCAAAACCAACTCATATTCCGGGTGAAAATGCCAGGGGGTAGGATAGAAACTATAGTCGAAAAACTTAGTAACAAACGATTCGCCCGAATTGCGCGGCAAATATTCCAGTACCGGTTTCATATGCATAAAGATAACGCTTTTATGATGAATGTTAGAAAAGTATCGGTTTTCAACATAAATAATGTAGTGCCATACGGCAGTACGGGCTAACTTGCCTAAATTCAAAAGCCAATTATATGCCGGGCAAAAAATTAACCGCCGAACAAATTTCGCTGTACCATGACCAGGGCTATCTTGTCGTGAAGAACTTTTGCAGCAAAGCCGAAATTGATAAACTGTATGGTACTGCTGTAAATGATAACGCCATGCTGAATAACGCACTTGACCTAAACGACCAAAGTGGAAAGAAAACAAAATTGTCCTTATGGTTCACACCCGGCAACGATGTTTTTGGTTATTTAACCAGGAGTGAAAAAATGATATCCGCCGTGCAGCAGCTATTGGGGGATAAGGCCAAGGTTTGCCATTTCCATTCCAAGCTGATGCAAAAGGAACCAAAGGTTGGCGGCGCATGGGAATGGCACCAGGACTACGGCTACTGGTATAAAAACCAGTTTATGTTCCCCGATGAACTGATCAGCGTGATGATTGCCCTTACACCGGCCAGCAAGGAAAACGGCTGCCTGCAGGTGATCAAAAACTCCCATAAAATTGGCCGCGTAAATCACGGCTTTGCCGGAGAGCAGGTTGGCGCGGACATGACCATGGTAAACAATGCTCTAAAAACGATGGATCTGGTGTATTCGGAACTGGAAGCTGGCGACGCCTTATTTTTTCACAGCAACTTGCTGCACCGGTCGGAAGCCAACTTATCCGATCATCCGCGCTGGTCTATCATTTCCTGCTACAGTCTGCAATCCAACCTGGCCTACAATGAAACCTCCACATCGTGGAAAACACCCGTAAACGTGGTGCCCGATGAAGCGATACTGGAATGGGAAGCTGAATCCTTATCAAATGCCGACTTCCTGAAAAAGGAAAATGATCCGGCCTTGAAAGAAACCGGTTGGGAGCAGGAGGTTAATAAGTAATCATGAGCGATCTATCCGATAAAAACATCAATTCCAAAGGCGCAGCACAAAACACTTATGATGCCATCGTCATAGGCTCCGGGATATCCGGCGGCTGGGCAGCGAAAGAGCTTTGCGAAAAGGGCCTTAAAACCCTCGTGCTGGAGCGCGGCCGAAATGTGGAACACATCAAAGACTACACCACCGCGATGACGCCGCCCTGGGGATTTCCCCATCGTGATGAACTGCCTTTAAAAATAATCGAGGATAACCCGATAGCTGCCCGCTGCTATGCTTTTAATGAAGGAACTGAACAGTTTTTTGTAAAAGATAAGGAACATCCCTACATCCAAACCAAACCGTTCGACTGGATAAAAGGCTACCAGGTTGGCGGTAAATCATTGCTTTGGGCAAGATGGACCCAGCGCTGGAGCGACCTTGATTTTGAAGCTAACGCGAAGGATGGTATTGCTGTCGACTGGCCTATCCGGTATAAGGACATTGCCCCATGGTATAGTTATGCCGAGAAATTTGCCGGGATAAGCGGCAATCGCGATGGCTTGCCCCAAGTGCCCGACGGCGAGTTTTTGCCGCCGATGGAAATGAATGCGATCGAAAAGCACTTTAAAGAGAGCATCGAATCAAACTTCCCCGGCCGGAACCTGGTAATTTCGCGTACTGCAAACCTGTCAAGAGCGATCAACGGAAGGGGGCCATGCCAGTACCGGGATCTGTGTTACCGCGGCTGCCCCTTCGGCGGGTATTTCAGCAGTAATTCGGCTACGTTACCGGCGGCGGTAGCTACCGGCAATTTAACTTTGCAGCCTTTCTCGGTTGTCCATTCTATTATTTATGATGAAAAAAGCCAGAAAGCAAAAGGCGTACGGGTGATCGATACCAATACACTCCAGGCCACCGAATATTTTGCGCAGATCGTTTTTGTTAACGCGGGAACTTTAAACAGCACCCTCATATTGCTTAACTCCACGTCTTCGCGTTTTCCTAATGGAATAGGAAATGACAGCGGTGCTTTGGGCCATAACCTGATGGACCATAATTACCGCGGTCGCGTTTCGGGTGAACACGACGGGTTCAAAGATCAATACTACTTTGGTCGCCGCCCTACGGGGGTTTACCTGCCAAGGTTTAGAAATTTAAACGGTAAAAAGGAGGTCGATTTTTTAAGGGGGTATGCATTTGCCTGCGGCGGTGGCAGGGGGAGTGGCGATGGAACCGCCAGACAACAAATAGGCGGTGCGTTTAAAGACAGTTTAACGGAGGCCGGCTCATGGTACATGGGCATGACGGGTATGGGCGAATGCCTCCCGGATGTAAACAATAAAGTTACCTTAAGCAGGGATAAAAAAGATAAATGGGGGATACCCTTACTGGATATTGATTGCAAGTTCCGGAGCAATGAAACCACGATGCTGAAAGACCTTTTACAAACCGGCGCCGAAATGCTGGATAAAGCCGGCTTCAAAAATATCAGCCAGTACGACACGGAACAGGCGCCAGGCCTCGGCATTCACGAAATGGGAACCGCCAGGATGGGCCTGGATGCCAAAACCTCCGTTTTGAACGGCCACAACCAGGTCTGGGGGGCGTCTAATGTGTTTGTAACCGACGGCGCCTGCATGACATCCGGCGCTTGTCAAAACCCATCCTTAACCTATATGGCGCTCACAGCCCGTGCCGCCGACTATGCTGTTAATGAATTAAAAAAAGGCAATTTGTAAGCCTTATGGATATATTTACCGGGGTTTATTAAATACGTGCTGATGCAAATTAAATTCTTCTGCCCGAGGTGGGGTTCCGCAAATATTCCTTGGGATGATTTTTGCAAAAAGGTAAAGGATGCAGGATTTGACGGCGTTGAAACCCCTGTGCCGTTTGGTGATGCTGAACAGTTGGAGATCATGTCTGCATTAAAAAAGTATGATCTGCTGCTGATTGGGCAATACTATCAGTCGTTTGAAAAGGACTTAGACCTTGATAAAGAGAACTTCAAAAAGCACATGGAAAGCATGGCTGCCTTAAAGCCTTTGCTGATCGATGCGCAAACCGGCAAGGATTATTTTACCCCCGCACAAAACGGGGAGCTTTTTCAGTTGGCGACGCAAATCACCGACAATACCGGCATTTTGATAGCCCACGAAACGCACCGCGGTAAGGCCCTGTTTGCAGCGCACATAGCAAAAGAATTGCTCACGCAAAATCCGGATATCGTGATCACTGCCGATTTTTCACATTGGTGCAATGTATCCGCGAGTTTGCTGGAACAACAGGAAGAAGCCCTTAAACTCGCTATCAGCAAAACCGTACATATCCATGCCAGGGTTGGCCATGCAGAATCAGCCCAGGTAACGGACCCGCGCGCTCCTGAATGGCAAAGCGAAGTGGATGCACATTTAAAATGGTGGGATGAAATCGTTGAATGCCGCCTAAACAATGGGGCAGCTGTTTTAACCATCACCCCCGAATTTGGCCCCGCACCCTATATGCTCGCTTTACCGTTTACCAAAATGCCGGTGGCAAATCAATGGGAAATAAATGTTTACATGATGGATTTCCTGAAGGAGCGTTATAGAAATATTTTTTAGCAGCGGTTGGTATTAAAGCTGCCGGTTGAGTTTTTCACCGGCTTGAAAATTTTAAACGACAACTATTTTTCATAATCCAGAAGCTCCTGCATCAAGTTCCACAACGGAATTGCAGTAACGCCGTTGCCCATTGGAAATTTATCTTTACCTGCATAAACCACATACTGTCTGTCTGCTTTTATATCATCGCAGGCAATATGAAACCCTTTGGATAAAGAAGGCGCGGAACTGCGTTTAATTTCAATGGCCCATTTTTCCTCGCCGGCAAATTCCATTACCAGGTCAATTACCGCGCCGTCAGCGGTGCGGTAATAAAACGGCAGCGACGAAGCGGGCGCAACGGAAAGAATATTTTCAATTACAAAACCTTCCCAACTGCTTCCGACAACAGGATGCCCAAGTAAATCATTGTAACCGGAAATATTCAGCAGCGCATGTGTAATACCGCTATCCCTGACGTAAACCTTCGGCGCACGGACAAGGCGCTTCCCAACATTAACAGTCCAGGGTTGTAAACGTCTGACTAATAAAAGATCCGCCATCAAATCAAGATAGCGCCCAATCGTTACACTCGAAACTTCCAGATTCCTGGCCAACTGTGAAGCGTTGACCACTCCACCCTGGTTGTGCGATAGCATGGTCCAAAAGCGTTCTAATGTTAAAGCGGGGATTCGCGGTCCGAGTTGGGGTATGTCCCGTTCCAGGTAGGTTTTGATAAAATCCCTGCGCCAATAGAGGCTATCATCGTTATTAGCTGACAGTAAACTTTCAGGAAACCCTCCACGAAGCCATAATTGGTTAATCATTTCCTGATTATCCCCTGCGTATTCTAATACGTCAACGCCGTGAAGCTCAATATAGGCTATGCGCCCGGCCAACGATTCGCTCGACTGCCGTAAAAGGTCAATTGAGGCAGAACCTAAAAATAAAAATTGCCCGGTTTTATTTCCTTTTCTGCGTTCCCCGTCAATTATTCCGCGTAGAGGTGCAAAAACCTCTGGAAGGCGCTGCACTTCATCCATAATTATTAGCTTATCCCTGTTTTCAGCGTGAAATGAGGTAATGTCCCGCACCTTTTCAAGATCAGTCCGATTTTCCAGGTCAAGGTAAATAGCCGGAACTGTTTCAGAAATATTAAGCGCAATAGTTGTTTTGCCTACCTGACGGGGGCCCATCAAAGCAACCGACGGACTGCGCAGTAACGCCTGCCGTATCTTATTTTCGACTCTCCGTGCAATCATCACCGCAAATTTAACATTAAATATTAAATTTACTGGGTAAATTCCAACAAATGATCGTTGATGGGCCGACCGCCGCTCAAAAGGCAAAAGGGGCAGGCACGGCCATAAAAGTACCCGAAACTAATTCGGTTTCTATCCGGAATACGATATTTTTACGCAAACCATTCGCAACTATGTTTATAAAGATTTACAAATATGTCTTTCTTGGATCTACATTTCTGGCGTATACACAATTCGCCAAAGCGCAGTCGCCCTCAACGGTGCCATGGATAAGGCCCGAAAATTCCAAATCTTCGCCCATATGGGGTATTCAAAACGGAATTGTTGTGGGGCTTTGGCCCGCTTCGATAGATGGTGTAAATCCCAATTCAGACGGCGGCCCTCGCGGTTTGCTGCGGATAGGTTATGAATATAAAGGGGCTGTTTATCTGGTTAATTTTATAGCTGTCGAACCGCAGGTCGATGGCGATATGGAATTTAGTGAAGTATCGCCCTCAAGGGTAGATGGCAAATTGGGTAAGCTATTTTGGGCTTCGGAGGATACCACAGGAGGTTTTACTCCTTCTGCGTCCACCCCCGGCGTTATAACCCACCCGGATGCAACCCATCCCGAAATCGAACAACTCTCACTCTACATTTTAATGGAAAAGTTTATTGATGGAGCAAACCCTTATTTGAAATTAACCATCAGGAGTGACAGACCGGGAGAACTGGGTTTGCAGCTGTTTAACTATCCTAAAAGCGCGGCTATGGAACGCTGCGCCCTCACAGCCACTATGGGCAATTATTCCAGGTTGAGGTTGTTGTATCTTAAAGATAATGTGATCGATTCACGGGAATTGTTTAAAGGTTATGATGAGATCGAATTCGCCGAAAAAGAACCCTACCCGGTTACACAGATGCTGAAAGATAAAAACAGCAACCCAATTGTACTGGCCGAATCAAATGAATCATTTAATGAATTGGCTTCATGGCCTCAAAGCCCTGCATATCTCGCCAAATGGAACTGGCGTTACCGGCCATTTTTTAAGCTTACCCAGTACTGGCGTGTTGATGCCGGCGGATATGATCCTTCGCTGCAGGTAAGGGTAAATGGCAGGGCGAATTACTGGAGCGGCGGTAGCGCCGATAAAAGTAATTACGTAGCTGTCCCCGGTGGGCCTGCTTTTGAAAACTTCGAGTTAAGGGAAAATTACCACAGCGGGCAAACGTTTTATTTTGGCCTGAGCCTGAAGCCAGCAAGCGAATTAGTTGCTGGTTTTTAAGACTGGTATTATTCTATCAGCCTTAATTGGATTTTGCATGGGATTAAATGCCGATATGCATAGCCGGTTAAATGGCCGCGAATGCTATATCTGCAAGCCAGAGAGCTATATCAATTTCATTACCGGGAAAATCGAAACTGTTGATACCGTTATAAATAAATCCTTTGAATAATGAAACTAAATCTTGATACCATTATCCTCTTTGTTAAAGATGTGGACGCGCTGAAATTATTTTATTCTGACATTCTGGGCCTTGAAATTATTGAGGAAACGAAATCGGAGTGGGTGGTGCTAAAAGCAGGTAATAGCAAAATCGGATTGCATAAAATCGGGGAGCAATACCTCGGGCAAAGTAAAGAGGCTTTCCACGTAGAAGGTAACACTAAGATAGTCTTTGAAACAGATGAAGACATCCGCAAAGTAAGGGAGCTGCTGCTTCAAAAAAAAGTAAAGATAAAAGAAATAAAAACCTTTGAACGTTATGATTACCTGGTCTGTGATGGCGAAGACCCCGAAGGGAATGTTTTCCAGTTAAAGCCAAAGAAACACTAACCGTTACTTATAACATAAGCATGGACACGAATTTTTACCTCGGAATATTCCAAAATGCGGCCGATGAAATTGACAAGAACGTATTGGCCCAAAAACAACTGGAAGTTGCGACCGGATTATATGGCGATTCTGTTTTTTTAAAATTGTATAAAAAATCCTGGGCAAGCCCTTCGCCCAATCCATTGACCGCGCAAAGCAGGATTTTCTTTTCCATCTGGATGAACGATTCGGCAATAGCGGAAGAAAAATTATTGTACAATATCCATGCGCTTAAACTAAGGCTTCTAAAAGGTTATTCGATAGCAAGCAGAAAATTTGCAGACAGCTTTAGAGGATCCTTTGCCGAATTCGAACAGCAATGGCCAAATGTGAGTTTGAATTATGGGCCATTAACCCTTATGCAGGGGTGGATACAACCTGACCCGGAAAAAATGCAGGAAGAAATTGTGGAGCTTTCCAACAATTTTCTTGAAATAGAATCGCTGATCGATCAAACGCTTGCTAAATTTAAGGCTTAACAACGACGGTTTAAGCACTTACATTCACCACTTGGGTTGCAAAGGAATTCCTTACCCTTAAACCGGCAAAGGACTTACTTTTCGGTTTCTGATAAAGGCGTTTGATTCATCTAATTTATTAACGCCTTCTTCAAATACGTAATGCTAATGGGTACCTGTTGGCCAGTGTTGTTGCTTTCATCCTCAATGTAATAATATTTGATCGATGATGCCTTAGCTGCTTTTATAATCTCCGCGATATTCACCTGGCCGGTACCTAAAGCGACATCATTGTCCGTTGCTGTTTTACCGGAAAGATCGCCCTTTACCCCTTTCTTTAAATCTTTAACGTGCATTAACCGGTATCGATCCGGAAATATCCGGATCAGTTCGGCCGGATCAGCCCCGCCAAAAAAAGCCCATAAAACATCCAGTTCAAAACTTACATATTGGGGGTTAGTTTGACTAACTATATAGTCGTACAAGGTGCCCTGTTCGTAATTTGCAAACTCGTAGCCGTGGTTATGGTAACAAAAAGTTAAGCCGTATCCTTCTTTCAACAATTTGCCTGCCTTGTTAAAATCAGCCACCGTTTTGTGCGCATCATCAATCGTAAAGCCCTGTTTATCGTCATGCGGCACCCATGCGACACGCACAAATTCAGCACCAAGTGTTTTGGCATTGGCAGCTACTTCAGCGGTATTGTTTACCAATTCCGGGTAGGTTACGCCAAATGAAGTGCAAACCATTTTGCGGTCGTCCAGCATTTTGCGCAATGCCGAAGCGGATTGGCCAAACAGGCTCGAAAATTCTATATTAATAATGCCAAGCGCTTTGATCTTATCCAAAGTACCGGGTACATCTTTTTGAAATTCATTCCTGAACGTGTAGGAAACCATACCCGGATTCAGGGCCGAATCGGCTGCCGCCAATTGGCTGGCTTGCGCATAAGTTCCGAAGCCTGTAAAAGCCAATATTAACGAAACACAAACCGACAATACTGTTTTAACTTTCATCGTATAATTTTTATAGGGTTGGCATTCATACTGTCTAACTAAACCCGGGCATCAATTTATTTCAAAGCTACTTCAAAAAGCGCTCCATCATATAATTTGTCAAGCTTAACTTCAAACCCCTTATCCCGGAGCTCTTTGCCGCTCAAGGTGGTTATTACTTGACCATCCATTTTTTTCACATCGTAAACTTTTGATGGCTCCAAATAGTTTACAGTAACCAAGCGCCTGCCTTCAACCGCGCCCTGCCTGAACACTCCGATAATACCCCCGGATTTGGTTTCCGTATTGATCCGTTCAAAGCCATCCCACATACCTTCCATGGGTTCGCCAAAGCCCGGCAAGTCCTGCCGGTAAGTCATTACCTGGTACTGCTTATCCATCAGCTGCAGCCAGTCGGCATACCTTCGGTATCTCGCAAGGTCTGCCGGTGACAGTTTGCGTGGGTCTCCCAGCATGATTGGCAGGGCGCCGGCCAAAGATTTAATATGGAGCTCCCATAAGCTATCCTGCATTTCGGGATTGCCGATCACCAGTGCCGTTGCCGGGATAGCAGGAGAACGCCACCAGGCCATGTTCCTTATCCGCAGGTCAACCTTTTCTCCCGGCCCGCTAAAGTTGGAAAGCCAGTTGCCCTCGGCATGTTTAACCATTGCGTAATCGATCAGTTGGAGGCCACCCATGGTTTCAAAGGTGCAGTCGATAAAAAGATTGGGCTTGGCAGCATGAAGCTCATCAAACAGCTTCCATACCTGCTCATAATTGGTGTACAGCGATTCGTTATGGTCTTTATGCCCGGGGTGGTCAGTTGCATAGCAGCCGGATTCGATGGGGTTGTACCGGTAGGGACTGGTTACTACAGAGAAATCAAGTTTTAGGTATTCCAGGCCATAATCAAGCGACAATTTCAGCAGGATATTCTTAATATACCCATACCACCCGGTGCCAAAACAAGCCGTGTATTTACCCGTATCGACAATTAGCAACGAGATAGGCTTGCCGCTTACATCTTTTACAAACCATTCCGGATGTTCCCAATAAATATTGCTGTGGGGCGATGCCGTTCCGACGCTCACCCACAAACCAGGCTTCATGCCCAATGACTTAATATAGTCAAACACTGGCTTTAAACCATGAGGAAACTTCGTTTTATCGATCTCCCAATCACCATAGTTGGTCTGCCAGCCATCATCTATCACAAACTCCTTCATCCCTGCAGCGGCGGCGGCTTTTGCCAGTTCCATCACCAGTTTTTCGTTTATGTTTTTTCCGAACGGCTCCCATGTATTATAAACGAAGGTTGGTTTTTGCTGCAGTGATGATAAGCGTGTTCCCATGTACTTGTTTACAAATTCGGGCACGGCTGTGTTCAGCATTTCATCGGGGTCCTTATGGTTGTTGTACACTATCGTAAACACCTGCGGCGTCACAAAGCTATCGCCGGGTTCGATATACTTTCTGAAAGGGAAACGGGCATCTTTATGCGTTAACCCGCTGCAAATGGTGAGCCCGTCCCAAAAAACCGAAGTATGTTTAATGGCTCCGGAAGCTTCGTTACCGATCACAATACCCTGCTTCCAATCGCTGTTATGAACAATGATCAAGGCGTCCTGCATGGTGCCGTCATAAGGGCCTATGGAACGCCTTCGGCCGTAATCATGACAAATCCAGCTAAAAGTAGGCGCCGAGTAGGTGGTGATGTCGAACTTTTCTATATCGACCGATTCCAATTGAACCGAATGCTGCGACAGGTTCTTGACAACAAGGTTTTTCAGTATAGCGGGCGACCCCGGATAAAGTAAAAACTGAACGGTGAGTTCAATCGTTTTGTCTTCACTTAACAGGTAAACCGCGGCGCCGGCGCCTGATCTTGAATCTGTGAATGGAACAATATTTTCTAAGGTCCACAGATCTTTTCCGGAATAAACTTTGCTGTCCACCTCGAATTGAAAATCGGTATTCTCCGGTAAAAAATAGTCGAACCCGCCTTTAACCGGCTTGTAGCTCGTGGTGATAAAATTGCCGTTAACCGACGGCAACTTGATAATGCGTTGAACCAGGCCGTTGTTAAGTACCAAATCGTTTTTTGTCCACGAAGCAAATGGTTGGGCGACAACAACTGAGATAACAAATGAAAGGCCTCCGAACAGTAACGCAAATATTTTTCTCATGGATGTTTATTTGGCCAATTGGTTTTAGCGAATCGATATAAACAGTTTATTTCTTCGGCAAAATTGTTCCGACCTATATGACCTACCAGTGATACGACCCAATAACCTCAATAGGCTTGGTGCAAGATCAAATCGTTCTAATTCTCAATAATCACCACAGCTGCTGCTGTGGTTTTGGTATGCGTCAATGAAACAAGAATAGCACCTGGTGATAAATCCTTGAGGGTAACAAACGTCTCCCCAAGAAACCTGATTGCTGGCTTCCCCCGTTCGTCATTGGTCACTTCAACTTCGTTAAAAGCTGTGCCGTTAAGCCAGCCCGTCCCTATGGCCTTAAAAAAGGCTTCCTTCGCCGCAAAGCGGGCGGCGTAGTGCTCATATTTATACGGCTTGTTTTCGCAGTAGGCTATCTCGTTAACTGAAAAAACCAGTTCGCGGAAGCCATTTTCCTTGTCGATCTTTTCCGCTATGCGCGCAACCTCAACCGTATCGATTCCTAAACCGGTTACCATCTTTTTCGTTTGATCAAACTTAGTGAAAATTTTGAATGGGGGTTCGTTGTCATCTATTCAACCATTTGCTCTTTCGGAGCGGTTAAAAGTTTCCGCGCAGCCCGCTCCGTTACAAAGGAAGCGACCATGCAGGTAACCAATATCAGTACGATGGTACCATTAAGCAGGTTGGCGTCTATAATTCCGTTTTTGTAGCCGATCAATATCATCGCCAGCGTAGCAGCCGCATGCGAACTGCTCAATCCAAACACCAGTTGCCGTTGTGTATTTGAATAGTGATATAGCTGCTGCGTGAAAAATGCCGACAGCCATTTGCCGGCGAGCGCAACGATGGTTAAAGTGGCGGCAACTACCAAAGCAGCCGGACCGTGGAAAAGAACCTGCAGGTTAACTACCATGCCAACACTCACCAGGAAGAAAGGGATGAAAATGGCGTTACCCACAAATTGGATATCATCAAACAATTTCGACGGCTTGGGGATGAGCCGGTTAAGGGCGAGCGCAGCCATAAATGCGCCTACAATGGGTTCAATCCCCGCAACCTGCGCTAATAAGGCCGAAAAAAACATACAGGCCATCATACAGATGTATTGCGCCGTTTTGCTTTGACCCTTTATTCCGAGCAACCATTTCGCAATCCGGGGAACAACAAAAAAAACTACTGCCAAAAATACCGCCATCGATATCATCAACCGTAGCCAAAACACGCTTGTAAGCCCACCCTGTTTTGCCCCGATAATTATAGCAAGGATAAGCAACACCGCTGTGTCCGTAAGGATGGTGCCGCCAACGGTTACACCGACCGCTTCGTTTTCAGCAACTTTATATTTACTGATGATGGGGTAGGCCACCAGGGTATGGGTTGCAAACATGCTGGCTGTAAGGATTGAAGGAAGCAACGCGTATCCAAGCAAATAATGACAGATCGGGAAGCCGATGGTTATGGGTATGGAAAAAGTTAAAAGCCCGAACATCAGGCTCTTGTGCCGCGTCTTTTTAAACCGGTCGATATTCAGTTCGATCCCGGCAAGAAACATAATGTACAGTAGCCCAATGGTTGCGAATAGGTCGATCGCAGGATTTTTGCCGAGCAGGTTCAGTCCGTAGGGGCCAATAATAATACCGGCAATGATAAAGCCAACAATATCGGGGACGCGTATCCGTCCAAGTAGAATAGGAATCAGCAGTATGACGAGCAATACGGTAAAGAAAACCAACACCGGGCTGGTAAATGGCAAATGGAATTGCTGAAGGCCCGGCCACGCGTTGTTGCTCATAAATGCTAAATGGAAGCTAAATTAACAATATTAACCGCCAACCGAAGCGCCTATCTTCGGCTTACCCAGTTTTTTTATTGCACTTCACTATTTTTTGCTTGATGGCATTCTCCTCCTGTTTGGTTGCTATTACTTTGGTTAAAGCTTGCTCATAGAAGTTGCGTGCTTTTGCATATTCCTGCCTGCCGAAAGTATAGTCGCCGGCCAGTACACAAGCGTTATAGTAGTTGGGATTGTCGATCACCAAACTGTCGGGATCGACCGTGCCGCCGCTATTGATCCGTTTGGCAATGTTTCTGTAAGCGATAAAGTTTTGATAAGTCCGGGTCTTTAAAAAAGTATCGGGTGCAATTGTGTAAGTACTATCTATGATTTCCTGGTTTTTCTTCATTCCTCTTAGGGCAAAAACTTTTTTAAGATCATAGCAAACAAACTGCCCGCATTGCCATGGCGCTGTGGAGACCCAAACCTTGAGTTTCTGCGGTTCAAAAACAATAGAATGCTGCGCTATGAATTGATTGATCGATTTTTCATTGCCAATCCCGATATTCTCGTTGTTCAGGCCCCTCGTATCCCGTAAAATGTCAACTGTCTTTTGAACCGTATTTTTTCCGTTCTTACTCAACATATCCATCAGGTGATCATAGCGATAAAGCGAGGCGCTGGTATTCATCTGGTCTATATTTTCCTTCGAATGAACCAAAACATCCCCCTGGAAATGATTGGTACAGGTTATGAAGTTGGTGTGCGGATCGTATACATCGATGGTGGTCGGCGTTTTCTCTATGATGACCGCTTTTTTATCGTTCGCCGAGCCGATAAGGAACGACTCGGAAACAAACATCTTCCGTTTTTTGGCGATGCCAATGGCTTCATCAATGTTTTTTGCGTATTGCAAAATCTCCCTTGCCACCAATGAAACCGGCGTAGCGGCGGAAGTTGGAATGTTGCTTTTAGCCGCATTGATAGTAACGGTTAATCCCTCCTCGTTCATGCCGGATACCGCGCCGATAAACCCACCCCAGGTCACCGTCATAAACTTATAGCCATCTGTAGGGGCGTAAAACGCCACAATTTTATCACGGGCAAACCCGTCGTTCACATAAAAATCAAAATTCCGGCCGATGATCATCGTGCTGTCGACCGACCGCGAGCCCCAGGTACCGAATGACGTGCAGCCCACAAGCGCCATCCCTTGCAGCGCATGGCCGATATCATGCGCACCATGGTAGTTAAGCAAGCGCTGGTAATTAGAAGCTATATAATCATATTTGGTTGACGCCGACATCGATATGCCGTAAATCTCCTTTTTATCTTCTTCGGTCACATTCTTTGCCAGGTCGCGGTTAAACCAGCCTACAAAATAGGTAAGCAATGTGCGGTAAAATTTGGAAGGGACCATTTTTGCGATTTGGCCGGTAAAGTAATCTTCTTGTCGCACCACCAACTCTTTGGTCAGCTTTCCGTTGATCACCCCACGTTCGAAAGGCTGGCCTTCCACGTACAGCTCGTACAAGCCGCTCTTGCTTTTGCGGAACCAATTGCCTTTTAGGGTATAAAAGCCCGGCGAAACTTCCGTGCGCTGCAATTTCTCGCTGCTGGTATCCTGAATTTTGGGTGGGTGCTCAACCGCTACGCAAAGCAGGTAAATCACAAGTATCAATATCAAAGTCACAAAACCCGAAAGGGTATAAAGTACCCCTTTCAATAACTTCTTTATCAATCCTCTTTTTTCAGGCATTTCTTATTTTAGTTATCACGTCATCGTTTCCCAAAAACGCGCAGCAGGTAACAATACCGCTCATTGATGCGCCCAATATCCCATGTAAATTAAGGTTTTGCCCGGTTAAAAACAGGTTGGGCAATTTGGTGCGAGGCGATATAAAGGTCTTCAAAGTATGCTTGTAGTCTTTAACTATCCCATAAAGCGATCCGTCTTCATTTCCGATGTAGTCCCGGTAGGATAACGGCGTAGCAACGTAATATGTTTTTATACAATCCCTCAAACCGGGAAATTTTCTTTCAACTGCGTCCAATAAAACTTCCGCTTTGCGTTTTTTGAACTCATTATAGGTTTCGCCGCGGTCGTTTACCTTTGAGGTGGTGTTAAAGGTATCCTGCCACGCAGCCACTTCTTCGTACCGCATATAGGCAAGGATCGACAACCCATCCGCGTACTCCTCGCTCTTTGACGAAGCGCCGCAGAACATCGCGTAGCCCAACGGCCAGTTTTCCTCGTTGTGTTCGGCGGTTGTCCACACATATCCCTCCCTGCCGACATAATAGTTGTGCTTAAAATATTTAAAGCTGTACTTTTTAAAAACAATGTTCAGGGTAAAAGCTGATGTTGAATTTTCGAGACTCTTCAGGCGGTTGCGGTAGGCGTTTTTTATGATCGGCGTGTCCGTCATCGCGAATGTAGCTACCGGGTGCATATTTGAAATAAAAGTTGTCGCATAAAACCTCCTTCCGTCGGCGGCTTCCGCATAAGCTACCGCGCCGTTTTCTTCGACAATTTTTTTTATTTCACAATCCCTTATAATTTTGCCACCCCGCGCTTTGATGTTTTGTGAAATTAGCTTCGCGATCTGCGAGCCTCCATCCACACATTTCCACGAACTTTCAATATAACTGTTCACGATGAGTGCGTGGACATAGAGCGGGGTTTTATCGGCCTGGCCTGCATATAAGGCATTGTTTGCCCCAAGTACACCCCTTAGTTTTTCGTTGGTGGTTATCGAGTCAATATAGGCCTTGGTGTCTATTTCGAGGATATCCGACTTCTCATCAAAATTGTTCGTAGACCGAAGGTTATACAGCGGAAATTTGCTGCAAACCTCCTTTATTTTGTCGCAATAAGTGCGCAAGGCCTCTTTCTCATCGGGGAAATGGATCAGCAGTTTGCTGATAAAATTTTCATACCCTTGTGCAAAGGCATATTCGGTGTCGTCACCCTCAACCAATATCTTGTCAAAAGCATCCAGGTCCTGCCGCTGTAGCTTCATCTTGTCAATAATGTCGATGTATTTAAATATCTGGTAAAGGTTCTGACCTTGTTCAAGGCCGCCTAAGTAGTGCACCCCTGAATCAAAGATCACCTTATCGCGGGCGTAGGTTTGCAAGGATCCACCAATTTGCTTGTTTTTTTCTACCACGCAAACGCTTAAGCCCTCCCGGCCAAGTATATCAGCACATACCAGGCCGCCCATCCCGCTTCCAATTATTAAAACGTCATACTTTTCCATCGTCAGTCCCTGCGTTCGTGTTTTATCTCAATAACAATATCCGATCTGTAAATCTTTTGTGCTACTTCGGAATATTTCATGTTATGGGCTGCGGCTATATCCTTTACCAGGTGGCTTGAAGAATAATTTGACTTGTCAAAAGTATCTGCTTTACCTGGTGCAAACGATTCTGCCGACCAGGGTTGTTTATGCGGAGTGTTCAAATCCGTGTGATTATCTTTTAGAATAATAGTCCCCCCGGGGTTTAGGTGACGTATGCATTTTTCAATTAACAGCTTTCGGTCAGCATGCTGCATATCATGCAGCATGTTTGCCAAAATAATAGCATCATAGTTCTCAAAAGGAAACGTTAATGCATCGGCAAAAATAAAATTTATTTTTTTATCCCGGCTA
>JABDGE010000016.1 GCA_013286235.1 Bacteroidota bacterium | reverse complement strand
GGCCGCGCTTAAGGTGGATGAACCCTATATAAAAATGGTGAAAGAAAACGGTTATAATGACCTTAGTCCAAATGATCTTGTTTCGGGCAAGGCGCTGCATGTAACCGGGGAATATATCCAGGAAATACACAATGCCGGTTATAAAAACATTTCGTTTAACGAGCTGATCAGCTTTAAGGCCCAGCACATCGATGCCAAATATATTTCGAGCATTAAGAAAGCCAAATTAAAAGACGACAACGATGACAGCGATAAAGGCGATGACCATATGCCAAGCCCGAACGACATTTCGAGCTATAAGGCTATGAACATCGACTCAAGCTATGTGCATTCGCTTGCTGCAGTTGGCTACAAAAACATCCCGTATCGCGAGCTGACAACCTTAAAAGCGCTTAACATTACACCCGCCTTTATTAAAAGCTTCAAAGACATCGGCTACACCAATCTTACGGTCGAAAATCTCAGCAGCTTAAAATCACTGGGTATTACCCCGGCTTATGTACAAAGCTTCAAGCTTATGGGCTACAAAGACCTTACGGTAAACAATCTAACCGAGCTGAAAGCTGTCGGCGTAACACCCGAATACATCAAAACCGTGCAGGCTTTGGGGCTGAAGGACCTTTCAGCAAGCCACCTGGCAAATATGAAGGCCGTGGGCGTAACGCCTGAATACATCAAAAGCCTGCAGGGAATGGGTTTTAAAGACCTAACGCTCAACAATATTTCAAACATGAAAGCTGTGGGGGTATCGTCTGAATATATAAAAAGCTTGCAGGCAATGGGCTTTAAAGATTTGTCACTCAACAGCATTTCCAATGCAAAAGCTGTGGGCGTAACGCCCGAATATATAAAAAGCCTGCAGGAAATGGGCCTGAAAGACCTTAACCTGAATGGCATTCAAAACATGAAAGCCGTTGGCGTAACACCCGACTTTATAAAGGAGTTTGATGCCATAGGATACCACGACCTGTCAGCCAATAATTTAAACGAGCTGAAGGCCATGGGCATAACCCCCGATTTTGTAAAGGAATACACGGCAATTGGTTACAAAGACCTTTCGGTGAACAACCTGAACGAATTGAAGGCCATGAACATCACACCCGATTATATCAAAGGCTTCAGGGACATCGGTTTTAAGGACATCAGCATCAACCAGCTTACATCGGCAAAAGCGCAAGGTATAACGCCGCAATACGTAACCGAAATGCGCGGCAAAGGCTTTAACTCCGACGACCTGGAGAAATATATCCGCTTAAAAAATGCGTTTGGAGAATAGTTAATTACAGGCTATAGATTAATTATTTTTTCTAAGATAAATATTCAGTTCCCTCCCCGCTTGCCCCCAACATAGTTGGAGGGGGGAGGGCAGGAGGGGTTTCGCCTCGATGTAGGCATGAAAAAATATATAATTCATTAAAAATCAACAACAAAACATAAAAAAAACTAAAAAATAAAACATGAAACCAACAATATTCCATCAACTACGCAGGGGCGCCAAATTGGCCATCGCCTGCCTTGTGCTGGCTGCGCCGCTTGCCAAAGCACAGGTTGTAGTTACGCCCACACCCGTTGTAGCGCCGGTTGTAACCACTACAGTAACCCCAATTGTAACGTCAACCGTAACCCCTGTAATAACTTCAACTGTTACCCCGGTGGTAACTGCTACTGTCAATGCCGAAGTAAACGCCATCGTTACCCCCGTTGTCACAAGCACGGTAAACGCTATGGTAACACCTGTAGTAAATGCGCATGTTAACCCGATGGTGAACCCGGTTGTTAACGTAAACCCGGTTGTAAACCCCGTAATTGTGCCGCCACTTGTTATGCCTGATATTAACCCGAACGTGGATGTTAATCCTAATGTAAATGTGGATGTTAATCCCGATGTCGACGTGGACGTAAACATTACCGGCGTCGATATGACCGAAGGGAAATGGTTTGCCACCATTAAGGGCGACAAGATAGAGTTCGAGTTTAAAGGCAAAAGTGATGACGATGAAAATCACTGGTCGAGCAACGAGACGTTTAGCCTGAGCGATTTCCCCACCCTGCCCAAAGGTGAAAAAGGCGAATTCAGCCTGAAAAGAGAAGCCGGTATATTGGTATTTAATGGCAAGTTTGAGGATGATATGGGTTTTGGCACCTATAAATTCACACCCAACAAGGAATTCGATGATTACATCAAAAATTCCGGTGTCACCGAAATCCACGAAAACGACCCTTTCGCCTGGTTTAACATCGACCTGAAAAAGGGCTACGTAGAAATGCTGGCGCAAAACGGCTATAAGGACATCGCTTCGCATAACCTGATTGCCATGTCGTCCATGAAGATCGAAGCGGATTATATACAATCGTTCCACGCCATCGGCTATAAAGACATGCCTGCCCACGAGCTGGTCGCTTTAAAATCGATGAAGATAACTGCTGATTATGTAAAAAACTTCAGCCAGTACGGTTATAAAGACGTGCCGCTGCATGACATTATCGCTTTCAAATCGATGGATATTTCAGCAGATTATATCAAAGGTTTTGAACAGGTGGGCTACACCAATATCCCGATCCACGACATCATCGCTTTTAAATCAGAGGGGATCACCCCGGAGTATGTCAAAGGGTTCGTTTCGGCGGGATTCAAAGACATCGCTCCGCACGATATTATCGCCTTTAAGTCGATGGGTATCACATCCGATTATATCAAAGAATTTGAGCAGGTGGGTTACACCAATATTGCAGCCCACGACATTGTCGCCTTCAAATCGGAGGGAATCACCCCTGAATACGTAAAGGGTTTCATGTCAATCGGCATGAAAGACATCGCCGCGCATGATATCATCGCCTTTAAATCCCTCGATATTACCCCCGAATACATCAAAGGCTTTATCGACCTTGGTTATACCGAGGTCCCAGCACATGCCGTAATTCCCCTCAAATCCATGAACATTACACCAGAATTTGTCAGCGGTTTCCAAAAACTTGGGTTTAAAGACATTCCGCTGCATGAGTTGCCGGCTTTAAAATCAAGCGGCGTAACCCCCGAATATGTGACAGAAATGCAGCAGAAAGGCTTCAAGTCGGATAATTTGAGGAAGTATATGGATATGAAGAATGCGTTTAATTAGAGATTAGAGGTTAGTGATTAGAGGTTAGTGAAAAATAAGGGCTGATGTTTCAGCTAAAATAAGTGGTAAAAAATAAATTCGATTTTAACCACGTAGGCCGCAGCGAATGCGCAGAGAACACTGAGAAAAGAATAAATTTGGCAAACTATAAAGGCTCTGTGACCTCTGTGCCTCCTCCGTGTCCTCTGTGGTAAAACTCTTAACGGTTTTGTTAAAGAGAAGATTTTTAAAGAGAATAATTATGAAAAAAACAATTTTCGGCGCTCTTGCTACTGCCGCAATGCTAAGCCTTTGCGGGCCGGCAATCTCCCAGCAAAACGTAAAAGTAAAAGTTAAGGTTGAAGGCGTCCACAACCGCTGGAATAATAACGCGCCCGGAAGCTGGGACGCCGTGATAAAAGATAACGAGATCAACATCCAGTTTTATGGCGAAGATTGGACCGACGGGCGGAACTTCTCCGTAGCCGAGTTTGGAACTTTACCAGTGGACAAAGTCGGCGAGTTTAGTTTAACCCGCGAATCCGGCAAAGCTACCTTCAAAGGTGTTTTCCAGGATCATTGGGGCCACGGGACTTATCAATTCACAGAAAATGCAGCCTTCAAAAGCTGGCTGGCACAAAAAGGCTATACCGGGCTGAATGAGGAATTAATGTTCAGCGTATTCACTACCGACATCAACAAGGGCTATTTCGACTTTTTGAAAGATAACGGTTACGAGGCTATCAAAAACGATCAGTTTAAAGGCCTGGCGGAACAGGATATGAACCGCAAAGTGATGCAGGATTACTTTAACCTGTTTAAAGCCGAGGGCTACGGGCACCAAACTTTAAGTAAAATAATTGAGCTGCGCGAACATGGCGTAAGCGCCAAATACATAGCCGAGTTGCACGAGGCAGGCTATAAAGGCTTTTCGCTCGACAGGGCGCTGGAGCTATGCGACCATGGCGTAAGCGCCCGCTACATCGCTGAGATCAAAAAGCTGGGCTATCCCAACCTAACGCTCGAAAAAGCGGAGGAACTGGTTGATCATGGCGTAAGTTCGGATTACATCGAAAAATTGAACAAAATGGGTTATACCGGCGTTACAGTTGACCGTGCGGAAGAATTGGTCGACCATGGCGTAAGTGCGAATTACATCAGTAGCCTGCAGGAGCTTGGCTACAAAAACATATCGCTTGAACGCGCCCAGAACCTGGTTGATCACGGCGTAAGCGCGAACTTTATCCGCGGGATCGAAGATCTTGGCTTTAAGGACCTCAGCCTCGAAAAAGCCGAAGAGCTTTGCGATCATGGGGTTACCGTCAATTTCATTAAAAAAGCCCGCGCTAAAGGCATGCAGCTGCACACGCTGGATGATTATATAAAGTTGCAGGATACCGGGTTTAATGACTAATCAATCCTCGTTTCCGTCTCGCCAATATTATTAGATTAAGAGAAATTATCACTCTTTGCCCTCTTTTCCGCCCGCGGAAGAGAGGGCTGGACGAGCGAAGCGATGTTCGGGTGAGTTAACGGAGCGCGTCAATTACCGCCAATGCGTTCGTTAAACTCATTGTATAACCCTCCGTTCCAGTGCGAAAATCCGCGACAAACCAATCTTAATAACAAGCGCCTTGTATTATGCAGGGCGTTTCGTATTTTCAGGCATTCTTTTTGACGGCAAACAACCATGGAACAGCGATTATCATTCATCACCCTCGGCGCAAAAAATTTGGATAGCCTGAAAAACTTCTATGTCGAAAAATTCAAATGGACGCCTGTAAAAACCGACGGCATCGTATTTTTTAAAATGAACGGTTTTATTCTTGCGCTTTTCCCTGCCGATGAACTTGCGCAGGATGTCGGCGTGCAATCAGGCGCACCCGGTTTTAAGCAGTTCACCCTCGCCATCAATTACCGCTCGGAACAAGAGGTTGATGGCATATTTGACACGCTGGAAAAACGCGGGGTAAAAGTGATCAAGGCGCCGCAAAAAGCATCCTGGGGCGGCTACAGCGGCTATGTCGCAGATAGTGAAGATAACCTATGGGAGATCGCCTATAACCCGTTTTTAGAAATGGATGCAGAGGGGAATGTAGCAGGGCATGAATGATTTTCCGCCTCGTGGTTTCAAGCTGTAGCTTGTTGCTGTGGTAGACAATGTTTGGGGAGAGCGAAGAGTTCCCTATTCATTTTTCGCCAATCCAACGTTCAATAAATGTTTTTCCAACTCGCCAGTGCCCGAAGCCACTTTTTCATAGCCGGTCCATTTGTCTAAAATGATTCCTTTTGGCGAAATAAGGTAAAAAGCCGGTACCAACTGTATATTGTATTTTAGCTGTGTTTTACTGTAGTTTCCTTCCGGGTCAATTACAGTCGTCCAGGTAACGTTGTCATCTTTTATCTGCTGCTGCCAGTCAGAGTGCTTATCGAGGGTATAGCTGATAACACTAAGCTGGTCTTTATATTTTTGTGATATTAATCGCAATTCGTCGATCGATGCTCTGCATGGACCGCAGGCTACAGAAGAAAAATCAAGAAGAATGTATTTCCCACTAAAGGAAGATAACGTTAGCTTTTTCCCAAAGGCATCGTAAGCTTCAAAATCGAAATATTTATCACTTATTTTTAAAGTATCCCCTTTTGTTAAATAGGCGTAGATTCTTTTGCCGTAGATGCTGTGTTGCAGATTACCGGGAAGTTCTGCATAAAACATGTCGATTGAATCTCGGGGAAGTTCATTTACATAGTTATAAATTTGATTTGCGGCGAAATAGCTATCCTTATTGGCGAAAATCCACTTTTTCAAGATCCGGCGTTTTTTATCTCCAATTTTGTTGTACGCAAGCCCTGCTTCCATTTTCGTATCCGGCTTTGCTTTTGTATAGGTTAAAAAGGCGGCATCGGCTGCCATGTATATTGGCTTAACCAAATCCAGGTAAGCATTGTACCTGTTTTGCTCCAAACTTCCACTGACGGAAACATTATACGGGAAATCATTCTTGTCCCCGGAAATCGAAACGGCGCCAGAACCTGCAAAAACTAATGTTTGATATCTGCCTTCCTGGTCGCGTATTTCAACTGATAAGTACATTGGGCCATGTTCCAGGTGACCTTTTAGCTGAAATCTTCCCTTATCTATTATTGTGCTGTCGACAACATCTTCCGATTCCTTATCCAGTAAATATACTTTGACCCCGTTTTTAAAACCGGTAAAGCTGCCTGTAATGTTGTAACCGGCAGCGTTTGCGGCCTGGCAATAGAGAATTAAAACGCAAAAACAAAGATTAAAAATAGTCCTCATTAGCAAATTGCCGGAATTACTTTCCCAAAGCATGTCAAGGTCGACATTTCATCACCAAAGAAAGAATATAATCGTCGGCGTTATCGTGGCGGCTCGAGCTACAGAGCGTACAACATCCTATTTCCGTTAGGGTCTCGCGTAGCTTTAGGTTAACCCACAAAATTTGATTTGGCGGATATAGTCGTCGATTTCACCAAACGTTCCTATGGAACGTATCTGTCGGAAACTACATTGTCTACCAACCAGACGCCCCCGATGGGGCGAAAAACTAAAAAATTCGTTCCGTAGGAACGTTTGGTTGGTAGAAATCGCCAAAAAAACGGCTCTTACGTTCCGTAGGAACGTTTGGTGATCGCCGAATTAACCGTGAGCGCGTGATATATGCGCCTCGATTTTATGGGTAAACTTAAACGCGTAGCGGACCCTGCGATGCATAACGCCCCTTTTTTCACCTCCCCAACTCCAGCACATACGCCCCTTTCGCCGGTATAGTAATTGGATTTTTTATATCGATCACCTTATCGGTAATCACATCGCGCCCCATGGTAAATCCCGCTGTAATATCACTATAACGGTCCATCGGCACCGTTTCATCCTTAAGCGCCGAATTCAGGATAACCATAACCGTATGCCCGTCTTTTATGCGGCCGTAAATGTAAATGCCTTTTTGGGGCTTATAATGGATCAACTTTCCCCCGGTTACGGCAATATTGGTTTTGCGCCATTGCAGCAGTTTTTGGGTATAGTCCCAGGCCTCATTTTGCATCGGTGTACGTCCGGCTTTTGTAAAGGCATTTGTGGTATCGCCGGGCCAGCCACCGGGAAAATCCTTCCGGATCAGCCCATCCCCTTCTTCTTTGGTGCCCGTCATTAATATTTCAGTGCCGTAAAATAGCTGTGGTATGCCGCGGGTGGTTAATAAAAAGGCGATGCCCTGTTTGTACCGGGTTAAATCCGGCTCGTCTTTATGGTTAAAACGGCTCATGTCATGGTTATCCAAAAATATCAGGATATTATAGGGATCGGGATATAAAAAATCCTGGGCTATGTCTTCAAAAATATCATTCAGATACCCGTTATCGCTTTTGCTGTCGAATGCTTTTTGGGTGATAAAGGTCAGGGAAAAATCCATCACCGTTTTTAAATGGCTGTTCTTCGGGTTCAGGCGGGAGTTGGCCTGCCACCAGGCTGATGAAGAGCTTTTATTATACCAGGTTTCGCCAACAATATTAAAGTTAGGGTATTCATCCGTCACCTCCTTGCACCAGCGCGCCAGGAAATCAAAATCCATGTACGAATAGGTATCCTGCCTGATGCCGTCGATACGTGCATACTCTATCCACCAGATGCTGTTCTGGATCAAATATGTGGCCAGGTGCCGGTCGCGTTGATTCAGATCGGGCATCCCGCGCGAAAACCAGCCATCCTGGAATGTCTCCTTTTCTGTTGCCGCACCATGGATGTCCATCGCAGTCAACGTAGCATGGTTGGTTTGCATGTATTTGCCGCCGTTATTTATCCAATCCTTCGCAGGCAGGTCGTTCATCCACCAATGCGAGCTGCCGCAATGGTTAAAAACCATATCCATTACCATTTTAAGGCCTTTTTGGTGTATGGTCTTTATCAATGTGCGAAACTCCTCGTTCGAGCCAAACCTCGGGTCTATTTTATAGAAATCAGTGATCGCATAGCCGTGATAAGAGCCGCCTCTCATCCGGTTTTCCTGCGTCGGGTTAAGCCAAACGGTAGTAATTCCCAGGTCTTTTAAATAATCAAGATGATCGGCCACGCCCTGCAGGTCGCCGCCGTGGCGGGCATTGGGATTTTGGCGGTTAACCTTCACAGAATCCAGGTTATCATTACCGGGATTGCCATTGGCGAAACGATCAGGGGTGATGAGGTATAACACGTCCGAAGCGTTAAAACCCTGCGCCCCGCTTCTATCGTCGCGGGCCAAAAGCGGGTATGGGTAAGTGAATTTTTCTTCGCCATTAACAAAGCGCAGCGGAACGTTACCGGGCTTCACTGTATTTGAAATATCGAGGTACACAAATAGGTAATTCGGGTTATCTGTTTTCGCGATCTCTTTCACCTTTATACCCGGGTAGTTGATAAACAGTTGTGCCTTACTGATGTCAGGCCCGTAAACCATGATCTGCAGCTCGTGGTTTTTCATCCCAACCCACCAGTTAGCGGGTTCCACACGGGTGATGGTTATGGCGTTAGCCGGGTGTACTGCGGAGAGTACGATTGCACATACCAGGCCGGGAAATAATTTCTTATACATAAAGATTCAATTAGAGAGGCGATCAAAACCGTAACGGCGTGAGAAGCCGCACGGGAAAACGTTCAAAGTAAACGCAGTTTGGGTTAAAATGCAACCTTATGTCGATGGAAAAACCGGGAAATATGTAACATGTTTGTGCGCCTGCCTGGCAGTTATACCTAACAAACAGCCTCGTCAACCCTGCATATGCTGCTCAAACTCGTAACTTTCCACCACCTCTGCAACGTCTTCCGCTGCCGGCTGCAAAAAGCCCCGGCAAATGCTTGCGATGTGATAAGCCGAAGTGCCACCGTTTTGCACGGGCGCTAACCGCTTTAACTCCTCCAGGTCAAAATAGGAATGAACCTTTTTCCCCAGCGCCAGGCCTACGTATACCACCGTGGAATATTGGGTGATGAGCTCGGTACAATTGGCTATCATGTGGTTAGTATTGCCGGTGCGGTAAATGAGTGTTCCAGCCGGGGCGTATTTGGCGATCTCCCGCTCGGCGCGTTCAAAATTCTCGTTCGGGTGCAATTTGAAAAGCAGTTTACGGCCGTTGGCAATTTTCACGGCTTTGCGGATAAACGCGGGGCGGTTTTCCCATCTATACGTTTCGCGCATATCCGTCGTAGCTACCATCACGTAATCCTTATACGGAAAATCGTTATCCAGGAATTGTTCTACATTATCGAAATTGGGAATACCTGTGACGATGATCTTGCTGCGGTCGGTCCCAAGCCTGGCAAATTGCTCTTTATAGCCTTCCGAGCCTGCGCAATACACATCGCAAATGTTCGATGTGCCATTTAACGAGGTATTACCCGTCGTGGAGGTCGGCAAATTCAGCGCCTTTACAATTCTGCTGAACAGGCTAAATGGGTCTGTCATCCCCTCCTGCACCCAAATAGTCTTTACTTTTCGCAATCTTTCGGGGATATGCAAGTCGGAGCAATAGACTGCCAGGTCGTAGTTGTTTTTCTTTGCCGCGTAATCTATCTGCAGGCCATTGGCTGTGAGATATTTTTCAGAATTGGCCCTGAATTGCCCGGAAAGTATCGTATTGTCAAGGATGGGGGTGTATTTTAGCAAAGCTTTGCCAAATTCTGAATCTGTAAAAAACTGGCTGAACCAGCAATCATATTCGGTCAAATGCTGGGAAATTTTATGCATTTGCGAGGTTTGATTCATCGAACCCACTATAAAAAGTATCTTTTTTCTCATTAAGAAATTGTTACGGGCAAGCTGAAAACACTAAGATAGATAATGAAATTTTATTTTTCAAAGGCAAATTTAGATTTGCGGACGTAATACCTGCTCATTGAATTGTCAAAATTTACCATCTGACTAAACAAGTATAGCAGTCAGTTATTTGTGAAATTGACAATTATTTTGTGATGATAAAGTATCAATTAGTACTTAATTCTGGTTGGTTTGGCTATTTTTGCCCCAAAAGCAAATAGCCGCAAATGTTTTTCTTCCTTTCAAAGATCTTTGAATTTTTTATTTATCCCTTGTCCTGGGTTTTGATCTTAATGGTTCTTGCATTACTTGTGAAAAAAATTGGCTTGCGACGAAAATTGTTTATTGCCGCTTTAGCCGTTTTAGTGATCTTCAGCAATCCGTTTTTGCTAAACCAGTTTGTCCAACGCTGGGACATCAGAAAGCAGGCGTTAAACCCGGCACAAAAATACAGCTGTGCAATTGTTCTTGGGGGATTTTCGTCGGAAATGAAGAAGGATTCCGGGTATTTCAACTGGAGCGCCGACCGGTTTATACAAGCTCTCAAATTGTACACAACCGGAAAAGTGTCGCATATTTTGGTCACAGGGGGTAATGGCAACCTACTGGACCGTGGGTTTAAAGAGGCTGATTGGGTTGAGAAAGAGCTGATGGCATTTAAGGTGCCGGATAGCTGCATCCTGATTGAGGACAAGAGCAGGAATACCCTCGAAAACGCGGCCTTCACAAAGGTTGTTTTGGGGCGATCGGACCTAAGGCCCCCCTATGTTTTGGTTACTTCGGCCTTCCACATGCGACGATCGCTGGCGATATTCGGAAAGCAGCACATACCTGTTGTGCCCTATCCATGCAATTTTATTGGAGGAATTGGCAATATCACCGCGGGTGATTTTGTGCCGGATGGCGGTACATTCGGTGGCTGGAATACTTATATCAAAGAACTTATAGGGTCGCTGGTAAATAAACTTCGGTCATAGTGTGCTGTCACCCAATCAGCTTTGCCGGGATGTCGCCGACGATCGCATTTTTAACGCTTACCGCAATTTTGTTAACATACGATTAGGTGAAATTGGCGCGTTGCGTTATCTTCGTCACCGGAAGCTGGTGCCCTTGGCATGGGTAAAAGCCATTAACAGACCCGATATACATTTAAACTAGAAATGACCTACTGTTTAGGAATAAAAGTTAAAGAAGGCCTTTTAGCAATAGCCGACACCCGGATTACCTCGGGCACCGATACCACTGTCAAAAAAAAGATCACGATACAGCAAAAGGACAATTTTTCACTTTTTATCATGACCAGCGGCCTTCGTTCGGTGCGGGACAAGGCGCTTGTTTATTTTAACGAATTACTGGAGACAAAGGAGTACAACAAGTTGTATAAGGCTGTAAACGCCTTTGGCGAACAGGTGAAACGTGTCGGAAAGGAAGACAGGGAATCCCTCGAAAAAGCAGGTTTTAAGTTCGACCTGAATACGATCATTGGCGGGCAGCTAAGGGACGACGACGAGCATAAGCTATTCCTGTTGTACCCGGAAGGCAACTGGGTGGAACTGGGCCAGGGTGCACCTTATGTGATCATAGGTAACTCAGGCTATGGGAAGCCCATTTTAAACAGAACGCTGGACGAAAATTCGAGCTTAAAGCTTTCCTTAAAAACCGGCTTCCTGTCTTTCGATTCTACGCGGGTAAGCTCCAACAATGTTGATTATCCGATAGATGTTGTTTTATACCGCCGGGATACTTTCCATATGGTTGAGCAACGCTACGAGGAGAAGGATCTCGGCTACATCTCGACGCAATGGGCCGAAGAACTGAAAGCCGCCCTTGAACATATTTCGGAGGATTGGATGGATCCGGCGTTTGATAAACTTGACGTGAAGCAGGAATAGTGTGGGAAGTCCGAAAGTCAGTAAACTCCGAAAGAAGCTGCGATTAATGTTTCAGTACATAATTTGGTTATTTAAAAGGAGCGTCGTTACGATTTGTGATTTTTAAAACCCTGTCGAAGTTTCGATCGGTGCAAACGGCGAATGTTTTCTATATAGCTTAGTTATTTTTTCCGAAGCGTCAGTTGGATCTTCTTCCGGACTTTCGGACTTCCGGACTTTCGGACTTTCGGACTAATCAAAACAATTCCGCCTTTACCGGCATTTACAACACATTATGAAATTCAACGTTTGGTCCGAAATGGAATACCAGGCGCGCTCGCCGGGCACGCTCATCCTGAACATACATGCTTTGCGTACGCCGCATCAAACGGTGATCAGTGAAGAGGTTACAATCGATCCTTATACCAAAACCGAGGAGTTGATTTCTTTTACCGAAGGAAACCGCCTCGTGCGTTTTGCCTTGCAGGGGCCGGGCCAATTTAAAGTTGGTTATAAAGCGCTGGTAGATAATTCTTTTGAGCTGGCCGATTTCCGCGATGCGGAGGTAATGGAAGCGTCCGACCTGGACGCCTCGGTCCTCCCCTACTTATACCCGAGCCGCTACTGCCAGTCCGACAAATTGTACCGGCTTGCCCACAACCTGTTTGGCCAGATCAGCAGCCCCTTTGAACAGGTAATGGCGCTAACAGCCTGGATCAACAAAAATGTGGAATACCTGGGCGGCCTCACCAATGCGCAAACATCGGCATTTGATACGGTGACAGAACAAGCGGGCGTTTGCCGTGACTTTGCCCATTTAGGGATTGCTTTATGCCGGGCGCTGACCATCCCGGCGCGTTATTTTACCGGTTACGCCTATAGCTTAAAACCGGCCGATTTTCATGCCTGTTTTGAGGCATACATCGGCCATAAATGGGTTTTGTTTGATGCCACCAGGAAAGCCCCATTGAACGGGCTCGTAAAAATCGCCTCCGGCCGCGACGCTGCCGACACTGCCCTGGCCAACATATTTGGAGATATTATGCTTTATACTATGCAGGTAAGCTGTGAACTTGCCGAAGACGGCTTTGAGCCGTTTTTTTACGTGGACGGGCAAACTAAGGGGATTGCGTATTTATGATCGGATTACGTTTACCACCTTGCTAATAAAAACGAGATCATAACCACTCACTGACCACCAACTGCAAACTCACTATTCAGCGTTCATGCTAATCGCCAACTGCAAACCGCCTGCTGCAAACTGCCCTTTGCCAACTGCCACTGCTACTGAAACCCACTCACACTGCCCACTGCAAACTGCCTACTGCAAACTGCCTACTGCTTCCCCAGGGTCCGACTCATTCCCCTGCAAATCAACCGCACGAACAGCTATTTTTCCGTGAACAGGTAAAGCACGGTCTGCATTCCAGTAAGTAAGCGGCGTAAATGCGATCCGCCTCCCCTTGCAGTAAATATTATAACCCAAAACCCCGGTATTATCAGTTGACGGCGTCCATCGTAAAACCGGCAGCGGGACTTTTGTATAGGTGACACGGGCCGGCGCCGACGGCGGTATTTTATCAGGCTTTAAACGGTTGGTGCAATTGATGAACGCCCTCAACACATGATAAGTACCTTTCCATATCTGCCCTTTGAGCGCCAATCTATAATTGGGTTGTTTATCCAGGCCGCCCTGGTACCAATCACCATGTTCATGGTCAATCAGGTAGGTTTGCACGTACTGCCATTGCTGCTTAAATTTCTTTTCGTATTGAAGCGGGTCATGCGGATATTTATCAGCCATCAACAGTAAAGTATTTAAACCTTCGGCCTGCGCCCACCAGTTTTTTGTATCGGCTATAATGGTGATTCCGGGCTTATCTTTAAAATAATAGCCCTGGTCATAAAAACCGCCCACAGTATTATCCCAGCCGTCGGTTAAAGCATTGTCGATCATTTTTTTAGCGACCCGGTTGGTCAGTGTATCATGTTCAATGCCCAACACATGCGAAGTCTCGAGCATTAAGTACGCCGTTTCAACATTATGCCCGAATGAAACGCAGTCAATATTGCGGTGCTTCAAAACAACCGCGTAGCTCGAGTCCCGGTAGGAAACCGGCGTCCAGTCGGGCTGAAAAAACAGCCGGAGGTCGCCTTTTTCATCTGTGATAACGTCGCGCACCAGGTGCAGCATTTCGTGCAGTCGAAGCCGCAGCAAACTATCGGGCCAAACATTGTACAATTCCGTAAACGATTCCAGCAAATGGATAGAAGTATTTTGGTCTTTATAACCCAATTCGGCCGTGGACGGTGTGGATGCCGTTCGCTTTATGGGCGTACCATCCCTTTCCATATGCTGGTAATAGCCCTTGTAAACCGGGTCGTGGCTATGCTTCTCCAGCCAGTGAAACTCTTTTACAGCAAGGTTAAGTGCGCTGGTATCCCCGGTACTTTGGTAAAACGCCGCCAGCGCATAAAGAGCGAACGAATTTCCGTAGGCCTCCTTTGGCGCAAAGCCGCCCGATTTGGGGTTCCCCTGCCTGTCGGTATAGGTATAAAATCCGCCGAATTGTTTATCCCACATTTTATCCCGCAAAAACCGGTACCCGGATTCCTCTCCTTTTCTATACCAGGCGACCGAGGGATATAGTTCGGCTGCTTTTGCATTGCTCCAGGTATGCCTTGCCTGCGTAACCACCATCTTATCCTGGCTCCCACGGGGTTTAAAATCATAAGTAAATGTGCTCAGGAAGCCATCATATACAGTATCGATCGAGGCCGGGTACCATGGTTTTAATAATTCATCCACCATCGACTTTTTCATTTCGCGGTAGATTTTCAGCCGGGCCGCTTGCTCCAGCGTGCTTCTTTGGGCAGCTACCGGAGTAATTAAGAGCAGCAAAAGAAAAAAGGTGAGATTTGATGTTTTCATGGAATTTTTTGGGCTGAATTAAGAGCCGCTAATAAAAGAAAATCCTTCACCCGGCTATTAATGTACAAAATACAGTTTTTAATTACCTACACCCGATTTGTCTTTATATTTTTACCAACCATGGCTTTTTTGAGGGCTGTATTAAGTTTAACATGCGGATAAATAACACTAATCTTGTACATATTAAATTGTCATGAGCAGTAATAAATTCATTTCGTTTGTTTGTTTGAGCGTGTGTTTATTTGTCGGGGTTTCTGATGTAGATGCCCAGGCAACGCATAAGGCGCCCGGGATGCAACTTAACGACCTGGAGTACCTCCAATACCAGGGTGTTAACGTAATGCTTGCCCATGATTTTTATCCCGAAGGGCACCAGGGCGGCGTAGGTGTGATCCAAAACGGTCAGCGGGTGGCTACCAATGGCGATATTCGGCTTGAGCCTACGCCCGGCCAATGGCAGCCTATACCAAAGGTGGGCAAACGCATGGTCGACGTTAACAATCAGCAGATCAGCGTACATATGCATTTCCCCGATTCATCGATCGACCGCAAGGGCTTTAACCCGGTGATCTACCCAGACCTCAAATTTGGCTATACCACACGGGTTGAACCCGCCGGCAAAGGATTCCGGATAATTGTCGACCTGGATGCGCCATTGCCCGACAGCTGGATTGGCAAGGTAGGCTTTAACTTTGAGCTATACCCGGGGATATTGTTTGGCAAATCGTATTACATGGATAAGCAGTTTGGTATATTCCCGAGGCAGCCCGACGACCAGATGTATAAGGACGAGGATGGCGATTTGCAAACAACCGCGATGGCCGCAGGTAAAAAACTCACTGTGGCGCCCGAATCGGAAAGCCAGCGTATGATCATCGAAAATGAAGGGCCCGGTAACCTGGAGTTGCTCGACGGACGGGGCAAACATAATAACGGGTGGTTTGTGGTAAGATCGCTTATTGCAAAAGGCGCAACTAAAAATGCCATTGTATGGTTAGTAACGCCCCATGCCATTGAAGGTTGGACCGCACCTCCGGTAGTGCAGGTTTCGCAGGTGGGTTACCATCCCAGCCAGTCAAAGATCGCTGTGATCGAGCTGGACAAAAATGATAAGCGTAAATTTCAGCCCGAACTGCTGAGGATACACGAAAATGGCGGTTTAACAACTGTTTTAAAAACCGAAGCCAAAGTTTGGGGTAACTTTTTGCGTTACCATTACCTTCAGTTTGATTTTTCGAATGTGAAGGCGCCCGGCATGTACGAGGTGCGTTACGGGAATGTTCAGACCCATCCCTTCCAGATCAGCCCTTCCGTGTATAGTCGCGATGTATGGCAGCCCACGCTGGAATATTTTTTACCCGTGCAAATGTGCCATATGCGGGTGAACGACAAGTACAGGGTATGGCACGGTCTGTGCCACATGGATGATGCAAGAATGGCGCCTACCGACTCAAACCATTTTGACGGCTATATACAAGGGCATTCAACCCTGAATAAATATAAATCGGGCCAAACAGTGCCCTTCCTGAACCGTGGCGGCTGGCACGATGCCGGCGACTTTGATCTGCGCGTTGAGTCGCAGGCCACGACGGTACAGGGCTTAACTTTAGCCTATGAGTTGTTTGACGTACAATACGATAATACTACGGTCGACCAGGTAAACCATGTGGTAGAAATACAGCAGCCGGATGGCAAACCGGATATTTTGCAGCAGGTTGAGCATGGATTATTATCCATTGTGGGCGGCTACCAGGCGATGGGAAGGTTTTACCGGGGCATTATCGAGCCCACGAAACGGCAGTACACCACATTAGGCGACCCAACAAACATTACCGACAACAAATTTTACGTGGCCCCCACAGACGGCAGTCCTGTGCCTGCTGTAGGTACACCCGGCGCGCCAGATGACCGCTGGGTTTTTACAGAAGCAAATGCATCGAGGGAATTGGAAGTGGCTGCATCATTGGCTGCAGCCGCCAGGGTGATGAAAGGGTTTAATGATACCCTTGCAACCCAATGCCTTGCTATTGCAAAGGAGGTGTGGAACAGGAACGAAAAGGCCAGGCCCCTGCAAAAGCTAAACCTTGCGGTTGAACTATTGCAAACCACAAAAGACCGCCAGTATGCTGACTTTCTCATCGGCCACCAGCAGGAGATTGCCGGCGCGATGGGGTATGTGGGCTGGCTCGCCGCACGTTCCGTGGCATTGGTAAATGATCAGCAATACACCAAAACCATTACTGCCGCAGCCGAAAAGCTTTTTGAGCAAATAAAAACCGAAGGCAGTAAAACGCCTTATGGCGTACCCTATAAACCAAACATCTGGGGAGCCGGATGGGATATACAGAATTTTGGCTATAAGCAGTATTTTTTACATGAGGCTTTTCCGCAGATATTTTCCACAGATTATATGCTGAGCGCCATCAATTTTATATTGGGTTGTCATCCGGGATCAAATACATCGTCCTTCGTTTCTGGTGTAGGTGCTGAATCAATGATTCCCGGATATGGTTTTAACCGCGCTGATTGGTCGTATATACCCGGAGGAGTGAGTTCAGGCACAGCGCTTATCCGCCCGGATTTCCCTGAATTATTAAAATGGCCGTATTTATGGCAGCAGGGCGAATACGTTTTAGGCGGCGGAACCAGCGATTACCTGTTCCTGATTCTCGCTGCTGACCATATCCTTAAAAATTAAAATTTTTGTCTCATTCCATATCCGCCCGGTCGCCTGCAGCTTTAGGTTTACCCACAAAGACGCAAACCGGACAATTATTTTTGGCTCGGCGCGTCCAACTAACATATTAAAAATAAATAAGTTACGAGTCCTTGCGAGGAACGAAGCAATCGCTACACATGCAAATCAATATGCAAAATTTGGTCAGAACCACCACCCTGCAAGCGATTCCCGCCCATGCTATTGCGAGTAGTCTTGAATAATATTTTATTGTGGTGGGATATATTTGAGGCCGGCCTTGGTTTGTAATTAAGTAAGAAAAAGTTTTCCCGACTTTAGACTAATGACTTAACGTTCGACGTCGCGGGCAGATTCGAACTGCCGTTGGGGGTTTTGCAGACTCCCACCTATCCTCTCGGTCACGCGACTTTTAAAAAAACTATTTAATCACTTACCAGGGAACAAGAGGAGTTCAACCTTATCTTTCTCCGCATAACGGAGCAGGAGTTAGCACCTTTTTCTGAGCAAAAAGCTGAAAGCAAAAAGCTTAAAGCATGTTGATGGCTGCTCAACAGGTTGCCAAGACTTCACCGGGCCTTTCCCTCAGTCTTTCTGGATAAGTAATATAAAGAACGATTTCGATACAAACATAAATATAAATTCTATAATTCCTATAGATTTTATATAATTATTTCTAAAACACTCAATTTCACACTAAAAAAGCGTCGTTTGCCGGTAATAACAATAGGAGAATAAGGAGCTGACTTGGGCGTTGCCACGTGAGGGCGATTGTTTTCCTACTCACTTCAGTAAGGTGATCGTTCCCTTTTTATTCACGACAGTACCGTCGTTCATCACAGCCTGCAGGTAGTACACATAGACACCAACCGGTTCCTTTTTACCCTTGTAGGTTCCGTCCCAGCCGTTTTGTATGCTGGTCGAAGTAAACAGCAGTTCACCCCATTGGTCGTATATATAAAACTTAAGATTTGCTATACTTTCACTATGCACATGCACCACGTCATTTATCCCGTCGCCATTGGGCGTAAAGGCGTTAGGGACATAGATCAGCTCGCTTGGCGGGATGGCGCCAGTAACCGGAGCGGAACTGGCGCTTAGCTGGCAGGGCAAAACACCAATAGCCTGCACTATGAGGCTAACGCTTGCTTCCGGCTGTAAGCCTGAAATAGTCGTGCTTAAACTATCGGCTCCTGAACTTGGGCTGATAAAGGTCTTACCGCTATCGATGCTTACTTGGTAGCCCGTCGCCCCTGCAACCGCAGTCCATTGAAAGCTTACACTCGTTGAGGTAATGGCGCCAACTGTAACAACCGGCGCCGCCAGTGGCTGTAAAACGGTTACGTTTACCACAGCGCGCGTTGTGGAGCCGCACCCGGCAGCGTTTGCCGCAGCTGCATAATAGGTAGTGTTTGCGGTTAACGCCGGGGTGGTAAAACTAACACCGGTGAACAACGAAGTATCGCCTGTTGTGCCGGCGTACCAGTTGTAGCTTAGTCCTGCCTGCGGCGATGTTATTGAAAGCGTTGTTGTTGATCCCGTGCATATGGTGTCGCCGGCCGCCAGCGGCGGGCCAGGCGGACTGCTCACTACTAAGGGCACAATGTTGCTGATTGATGGGGTTGCACAATTTACCGAAACATTTCGCCGGTAATAAGTGGTTGCGTTTAACAACACTGGTGTATAATTTATCGAGTCGGCTCCCTGGATGCTGGTAAAATTTACGCTATCGGTTGAGCTTTGCCATTGGTATGTGTAGGGACCCGTGCCGCCTGAAGGTGTGCTGCCCGTTATTGCTGCAGGGATTCCGCTTGCGCAAAAAGTGCTTACCAAAGGCGCGGTAATTACATTATTTGAAATAACCCCGGGCGAATACTGGACGATGAAACCATCCCAGAGGGGGAAGGAAGTTTTCGCAGTTAAACTGTCAGGCGAACAGCCGCTCGGGTCGAAGTTTACAGTCGTGCTAAACTCACCGCCAACATCTAAGTTGTTGTTATCGTCAATCGCAAGGCAAAAAGCGACCGACCTATAACCACTCGGACGTCCGCCGTCAAAAGCATCGATGTAATTTCCGTTTGGGTCATATTCGGCGACATAGAAGATTTCCTCCTGTTGTGGACCTGTTGAAAGGTTTTCAGAAGGTCCGGGGTTTGGATTAAAATTCACCGTGACGGTAGAGGTATTATCGGTTGAAAAAGCTCCGGACAGATAGATATTACCGTTTTTATCTCCCACCGTTTTCCCATTTGCGGCGTACGCTCCCGGCCCACCGATTGATTTGGCATACTGTAAAACGCCGGTCGGTGAATATTTTACGATAGCCACATCCTGCGTCCCCTTCGGATTTAATATAACTGAGCCGTCAACAGTGATGGGCTGTGCGAATGAAGCGGTAAAATAAGCGTTGTTTTGCGAGTCGAGACCGATCCTTGATTCATTATCCATAAAATATACCAAAACAGGCATATTTAAGCCATTCACCCACATTAGGCCCCCGATTGATGAATATTTTGCTACATAAGCCTCGGTTATGCTGGTAGCAGTTACATTATAAGCGGTTCCTAACGGGTTAAAATTAACAGTTTCATTGAAGGCGCCCGATATCACGATATTATCCTGGCTGTCTACCCTGCAGCCAAAAGCACTTTCACTTCTTAGGTCGGTATTGCCAATACATATCGACCAAAGTACATTGCCGGTTGGGCCATATTTTACGACCACGCCATGATAAATGGGTTGACCTTCCTTTGGCTGAGGTGGCGCAGCATAGGTGGTGTCTCCTATTGTTACTGCTTTGCTAAAACTTGAGGTGACGATCACATTATCCTGGCTATCCGAAGCCACCTGCTCACCGCCTCTCAGGCTGGCATCACCGATCGAATAAGCCCAAAGAAACTTGCCATTGGTATCCAAGTGGATAATAAATGCCCCCCCTTTCAGGCTATCTACGCCCGGCCCCGGATCAGCATCGAAAGGGCTATTTGCTCCGGTAATTGAAATATTGCCGTCTTTATCGACGGCCATGCCATTGGGTGCCACGGAGGTAGCGTCTTCAGAATTATTAGCGCCAATGGATTCTACCCAGATCAACGTTCCGTCCGCTTTATACTTACCCACAAATGTAGCAGTACCCCCACCCGTGCTTAGGTTTTTGACGCCGGGGGAGGGATCAAAATCGACAGTCCCGTTAAAAGAACCGGTAACATAAACATTGTTTTGGTTGTCCACTGCCACATCAACCACAGCACAGGTAACATCATCTCCCGACGCGCTGGGCCCACCTAAATCAGCAGCCCATTTTGGTACAAATTGCTGGGCATGGGCGCAAAAATGAGCAGCGTTAAAAGATAGAATCAAAAACAAAAAGCGTAAGCCCTTTTTAATTGGGGCACTACCCGGTATTGTGCTGAAGGTTTTAATAAAATTCAAGCAGGTGGATTGGTGATCGTTAACAAACGAATATACCGAAAATTAAAAACATTGTTAACACGAAAGCTTGTGTTACAGCATTATGTATGGTCGGCTTCTAAAATAAACTGGCCGCCGGGAAAAATTCCGGATAAGCGACCTTTAAACTAACTTTGCCTTTCCAAATATGTATATTATTCAATTGTTACCGTAATAGAAATGAACGCCCAGGCATCCAGCAAAAAATTCCGGTTTTTTCCATTTTTGATCAGCCTGCTCATAACCCTCGCCATTGGGTTTACAGCCTTCTTATTCAACCGGACCGAAGTTGCCGGTTGGTATAGCACCCTGAACAAACCTGTTTTTAATCCGCCATCCTGGCTTTTCGCGCCGGTTTGGACAAGTATTTATATCCTCATCGCCATAGCCGCATACCTCGTTTGGGAAAAGCGCGACAACTCGACCGGTTACCTCACCACGCGGACCGTTTACATCCTGCAACTGGGACTTAATTTTTCCTGGTCGATCGTGTTTTTCGCCCTTCATGAAATTGCGGGAGCATTACTGGTGATCATTTTGCTTTGGATCATGATCGTACTAAATGTCAGGTGGTTTGGGAAATTCAGCAAGACAGCAAGTTGGCTGCTCCTCCCCTATTTTTTGTGGGTAAGCTTTGCCGCCATCCTGAATTACAGTATTTTTTCGCTGAATCGGTGAGGAGGCAGTGGGCCATGGTGAGTGGTGAGTAGGCAATGGTGAGCGGTGAGTGGGCGGTCGTGAGTGGGCGGTAGGGAGTTGGGAATAGTGAGTTGACAATAGTGCATAGCGATAATCACACTCTCACTACTCACTAAACTATGACGTATGAGCTCAATCAAACTGCTACTGCTACTGCTACTGCCACTGCTACTGCTACTGGCAGCGCTCACCTCCGGCTATGAACTATGAGCCATGAACTATGAACCATGGAAATTTTGTTAATTTTATGGCATTAATCTATCTACCGAAATGAAAAGAATAACCCTCGCTTTAGTTATAATCATTGCTTCCGCATCGTTTTCCTACGCCGATACGGTAACCATGGCCATCAATCATTTTGTGATAAAGGAAAATCCATTTGCCAAAGATGAAGTAGCCATTATCGCGACGGACTCGCTGGGCAATATCCGCGAAAACGTAAACGGGATGTTTAACTTTACGGTGAACGGCTTAGAAGATACCCTAAAATTTGAAAAAGGAACTGCCTTCTACCGGCACAAGCTTCAGCGCTCAACCTTTTTATATGCCAGGCATCAAAATGATACCGGCGTCCATTCCATCCTGTATTATGTTTACCGCACGGACGATAAATTAACCCCCATACACATCCCCTGGTACTTGTTGCTGGCCATCCCCTGTGCGCTTTTTTTGCTGGCCTATATGTTTAAACGGTTCATCATCATCGCCATCATCATATTCGTCATATTCGTTTTCTTTAACTACCATAACGGGCTGTCATTACCCACATTTTTCGACAGCATCATTGACGGGTTGAAGAATATGTTTTAAACTTCATCACCCGATAGCTATCGGGTCAACATTCAGCGTCCGATATTCGACTCCTCTAAGTTAGCAACTCCCCCTTCAGGGGGCTGGGGGGCGTGAGCTTTTTGTTCCCTTCGATCGCTTTTAAGCCTTCTTCGTAGCCTATCATATAAATTTCCTCCGCTGCATCGGTGTCAAATATGCCATAACCACCCAAACCCTCCGGCTCAATAACAACATCGCATAAAATTTTATGGGTATTGAGGCTGGAGTTAATGGCGATCATAGCGGCCCTGTCAACCAGGTTACCAAAGGATCTGATCTCTGTAACAACCGGTAAGTGATTGCAGGACGAACCGATTATAAGATCGCAATTCCCTATCAATGGTTCAACTGGGAAATTATTGAGTATTCCGCCATCCACATACATGTGGCCATTAATAATAATGGGCTTAAAAATACCCGGTAAACAACAGGAGGCTAAAAGCGCCATGTCCAGCTCGCCATCAGTAAGGTAAACAAGCCTTCCTTCGCCTAAATCAACAGCCGAAATGGTGACACGGGTTTTTAGTTGCTGAAAAGTATTGTGCGGTATAAACTTCTCAATTAAAAAACGGACATTCAATATGGAAACCAGGCCTGCACTGCCAATAGAAGGCCGCAGCAATTTAAGCAGGCTGGCTTCCTGGATTATTTTTAAAATCTCTTTGGGTGCATACCCTTCAGCAAAAAAAGCGGCGGCTATTGCCCCGGCGCTTGTGCCCGATATATGCGAAAATTTAATACCATGATCGGTCAGGGCTTGTATCACTCCTAAATGGGCCACACCCCTTACACCGCCCCCCGACAGCGCTAATCCTATTTTTTGCGGTTTATTTGGGTCGTTATCAGGGTTCATTTAGTTTATTTTGCTTTGCGTGTACAATCGTCGACATTAATTATGCCAATTTAGCAGGGGATGAATATCCATATATTACTTCAATTCAAAGAGGGTGCAAAGTAATAAGTGATTTCCATTGAATTCCCCGGGCGTCGTTGGCTTACCTTCCACCAATTGTCAGCGACCATGCTCGCGTACACCCCTACCGCCGTCTCAACCGAAGTACTCACCCCTACCCCGGGCTTCCGACTTTCGGCTTTCGACTTTCGACACTCCCCTTCAGGGGGCTGGGGGGCTTGGTTTGATATTACAGAATTTAACAACCCAGCTGCTATCCTGCAGTGGGTTACCGCCTTTCCATTTAATGCCCACGTTGTATTTCATTGACATTTTTTCCCCTGCCTTGTCCAGCGCCCGAACGTCGCCGGTAAAAACGTAGCTGCTATCGCGGTAGGCAGCCATCTTCGCCGTCTCGTCCAAAAATTCGGCGTCAGGGTCAACAAGTGCAACCTTTATGATATTACGGGCTATATTTTCAGCCTCGACATCATTTGGAGCATGAACGCTCGCAACGTTGCCGCAGCCCACTGAAGCAACGCTTGCCAAAACAAGTATTATTCTTCTCACGCGATAAAATTTATTGTGAATATACAATTTTATAAAAAATAATTAAAAAGCTCCTTCGTTCAACCGCGTTTAAATGCCTGCCAAAAAGTCCATTATTGGATCCAAACTATCTAAGATTACAGCTCAGAAAGCAAAATCATTGAAGAGATCATTCTCAGCTGAATATTTAATACCCCCATTATAATTTCGCTTCAAAGCACCGGAGGCATAAAACACACGAACATTATTTAAAAAATATTTTTTATTGCCTGTCGCTGTATTATTTTTTTATTTTATTAATGCCCGAAAGAGCATGTTTGCTGTATTTAGGGCAGTTATATTGAGTTATTACAACTTACAAGCGAGTGATTTAACCGTTTGGATTTTTAAATACGAAAAATTTATGCTATGTTTGTTACTTCATATGGCAGGTTCTACTACTTGCCTTTTGTGATAAGGTTTAGGTTAAAGCCCCCGAACTGCGAGAGTAAGGGGGCTTTTATTTTATAAGCCGGAAGCAAAAAATGGGAGCCGAAAGCGGATGCAAAGCCAAGCCCTTCCGACTCAGGATCAAGAACCACAAACCACACTGCTATTGCTGCAACCCCTGCTCGAAATGGACTGCCAACCGCCAACTCGTACGCTGCCTCACCATTCACTACTGCCTACTGCCCATAGCAAACTGCCAACTGCTACTGCCACTCAACACTGCCTCACCATTCACTACTGCCTACTGCCCACAGCAAACTGCCAACTGCTACTGCCACTCAACACTGCCTCACCATTCACTACTGCCTACTGCCCACAGCAAACTGCCAACTGCTACTGCCACTCAACACTGCCTCACCATTCACTACTGCCTACTGCCCACAGCAAACTGCCAACTGCTACTGCCACTCAACACTGCCTCACCATTCACTACTGCCTACTGCCCACAGCAAACTGCCAACTGCTACTGCCACTCAACACTGCCTCACCATTCACTACTGCCTACTGCCCACGGCAAGCTGCCAACTGCCCACTCAAAACGGCATTCCCACACCAAAATTCAGCTGCATAAAGTTATAGGTATCGCCGCTGTTGTCGATTTCATATGTTTTTTTAAACGGACCATTGTAGAACAATTCGTCGAAATGGTCGATCAGCACCCATTGGTTTGAGCCCGTGAATTGGGGATCTTTGAATTTGAAAGCTGCATCGAGGCGGAAAACGAAAAAACCAACATCAAACCTTAAGCCTGTGCCAAAGTCAATCGCGGTGCCCGGCAAAATATCATTCAGGCTGAACTGGACATTGGGAACTCCCTCCTGCGCATGCAATCGCCAAACGTTGCCCGCATCCATAAACACCGCGCCCCTGAGTACCGAGCCAAAAAAATCGTCAGCGAGCTTATAACGGTATTCAAGGTTCGAAATGATCTTTATTTCCCCGAATTGATCCAGGTATTTTAAACGCGTCCTTAAGGAGTCGCCCCTCGAGGGTTTTAAGGTTGTGCCGGGCGGACCATAAAAGGTAGCCCGGTTAAATTCTCCGGGGCCTAATGTGCGCGGCAGCCAGGCCCGCATATCATTTGCGCCGCCGGCATAAAAATTCTTCTCAAAAATAAGCCCGCCAACGTAGGTACTATCCTTAAATTTCAGTTGGCTGCTATTGCCATAAGGGACACCAACTCCCGGATTGATCCGAAAAACCAACTCCCGTTCGCCGCCAAAATTGTGATATACACGAAAATCCGTTTCCACCTTGGCATATTGGGCAAAAGTGTAACCCAAAAGCTGTCGCTCGCCCGTCGAGTCGCGGGGACTGTTAAACAGGTGGGCCAGTAAATCGAGCGTATTGCCACCTACGTCAATGCTCCCGCGCAGGTACAGGAAGTTGGTGAAGGTATTGAGCTTGTTGGCGTTGAACTGATAGGTATACTGGCTTCCCGCTGTAAATATGGTTCGGCCGATCAAATAGCTATAGGCATACAAGTCTTTCTCCGCCAGTATGTTTTGTGCAATCGGGTCGATCACACCACGCGAAAATTCAATGTCAATAGGCGTAATAGTATGCGTTTTGTTTGCCAATTCGGCAAAATCATAGGTGATGGCGTTGGTCAAACTGGTGCGCTGCACCAGCCCGGCTTCGTAAAATAACTGGTAGTTTGAGGAAAACGTTGTGTGCGGAACGCCGTATTTGCCTGGCATTGCCAAATCAAAAGGAGAAATGATCCGGGGATAAATGAGGTTTCCGCCAATCGTTAAGTCATTGTTTTCAATGCCCTGTGAATTGCTGATGCTGCCGCCCTTATCATACAATACGCTCCAGTTCACCTTAAGCTGTAAAATGGCGGCATTTTTAAATACATCCCTGTCAGTGAAAGTATTGGCAAGGTTATAGCCATATTGCCCGGAATTGAACAAAAATTCAGCGTCCACACGATCTGAAAATTGCTTGAGCGGGACGATGTCTATTTTAGTATTGAGCCGGTTGGTGCTGTCCGGTAGTTTGGTGTAGGTAGGGTTAGGCACATTTCGAAAAACATTTAGTTCCGACAGGCGGGAGGTAGTAAGCGTTTGCCGGTCGGCATCATATAACTGCCCTTTATGCTGAAAGATGTAGTCGATAACTGTTCGGGGTGCAAACTTGTGCGAGTAATCAACATAACGAAACTCCGAATCCACCTGGAGCGTATCGGCCTTGCCGCTTGTTTGACCATCGGTGGTGGCAATGGTTATAAGTGTATTATTTAGTCTGTAAACAGGATGGGACGATTTTCCTACGGGATTTACAACATACATTACAATATCCACCACACTGCTGCGGAAGGTAGAATCATAGGTGTAATTGATGTATTGCCGGTAAAAGTCGTAATAACCATTTTCCTTCATGATCTGGTAAAACGCATCCCTGTCATACGCCAGGCTATCGGTATCAAACCGGCCTCCCGGCTGCACATGCGAAAAACGCTTACGATTAACGCGGTATAAAGCCCGCACCTTTGGATCGGCAATGCTGTCCTGTATCTTTCGGATATGGAACAATGGCCCTTCAGTGGCCGTAAATATCAATTCGGCTTTTTGCTTTTTTATGCTAATACTGTCGGCAACCTTTACTTTCAAATAGCCTTTGCTTTGCAAAAAACGTTCGATTTGGTTACGCGAAAACTCCACCAGATCGCTGTCTAAAACTGCCGGGGGTTCGCCGATATCTTTCTTGCCATGATTACTAAAAAGATAATAAAGCTGAAGATTGATCCAGTTATTGGGTTGTTGTTCTTTGTCTACATAAGTTGGAGCCGCCAGCGCAAATTCCTTATCAACGCCCTTCATGGTGATTTTATGTACGATAGACTGATCTTTTTTAATTCCCCGCGTTATACTGCAGCCCGAAACCAGAATGAGCAGAAGAATACTTATTATTGCAAGATGGTAGCCTCCTGGTTTTGTATATGCTTTCAAAATATCAGATCAGTTTATTAAAATCACTTCAACAAAAAAAAAGCCGGATTGAAAATGCCTTGTTTTTGGTTGAAGGCTATAAATCGGTAGTTGAATTTATCGACTCTTCTTACCAGGTGGAAGGCATTTATTATACTGCGCCTTTCGACCCAAAAATGCTGAATTTATCCCATAATATAAACTTATATGCAATTTCTGCTACGGAAATGCAAAAGATAAGCGGGTTAAAAACGCCGCAGGATGTTATCGCTGCCATTGCGATACCCCGGTGGCCTGAACCAGCTAACAGCGATTTAAAGGAAAAGTTCTCGATTGTTTTGGACGGGATACAGGACCCGGGCAATATAGGTACGATCATTCGCACGGCTGACTGGTTTGGGATCACCGACATTATCTGCTCAACCGACACGGTAGATGCCTATAACCCGAAAGTGGTTCAGGCCAGTATGGGCTCGCTCTCTCGAATAAGGGTACACTATACAGAATTAACGACAACCCTACCCAAGATAAACCTGCCCATATTCGGCGCCATGCTGGATGGCAAAACAATTTACAAAACCAATTTTGGTAAAGAAGGCTTGCTGCTGATGGGCAATGAGGGAAACGGAATACGGCCCGAACTGCAAAAACACATAACCAGGGCGGTAACCATTCCGCGTGTAGGTAAAGCAGAATCGCTAAACGTAGCGATTGCGACCGCCCTGTTTTGTTCGGAAATAAGCAGAAGTAAATAAAAACCTACTCCTTCATCTGCGCGCTCCGCTCCTCCTTCGTGCGTGTGTAAAAAACAGGCGGCATTAAAAAACACGCTGCTTTTCCAGAAATTCTAAATCATCCCCTATCTTCGATTGTAAACCCCGTAGTTACCTGTTTTATAGAAAAAAGAAGGGCTACAATAGGCTCCAGAGGAGCCCCTCACTCAAATGCCACCGAAAAGTAAGTCTCGCGCCTCCTAAGTGCCTATGCTTAAATCGTGCCCCAACATGCAAATTACCCCAGCCACAAGCCTTAAAGCTATTTTTCAATATAACCTAAGTTATCCGCCAGCTGGCGGACGTCAGTCGCAGCTTCTTTCGGTCCCGATAGCTATCGGGATCCGGACTTTCGGACTTTCGGACTTTCGGACTAGTATTAATCAAATAATAATTTGCCTGCCAACAAATAAATTCCTATTTTTGCAGCCTTGAAAATTGGTCGGGTGGCCGAGTGGCTAGGCAGAGGTCTGCAAAACCTTTTACAGCGGTTCGAATCCGCTCCCGACCTCAGGAATTAAAACATTAAAATTTATAAGATCATGGGCGTTACCCGTTTAAAAAGGAAAGACAGGAAAAACAAGACCGTTTCGCGTTTAGAAGTTCAATTTTTAAAGCTTGCCACTAACCTCGAATTAGGAAGCCGTTCGGCAGAGCCAAAAAATAGCCAGCTTGCAAAAAACAACGCTGCCCTGTTAAAAGCAGCCGCTGCAAAATAAGTTTAGGCTTATTTGCCCTGAAATAATAGTATAAATCCTGCTGGTTTATAACCGGCGGGATTTTTTTGTTTTTAAATTTTTTGCCTGGCACCGTCCATATAAGCCTCTATTTGCGAACCATGTATCAGACCTAATATTGTATAGATTAGCATGCCCCGACTGCCAGACAAAAAGATTAAATGTAATCGACTAAAGATTCGCCCGAACAAACTGATCTAAATATCAAATCGCGTGGCGACTGCCCCGTAGGGGCAAAACGTTTGTAGCAAACAGCATAAAAATGTAAGATTGCCCCGTTAGGGGCTACCCTGCCACCAGAAGGCACTTTGGGTAGTGAAATTGCGTAGGAATCAGTTCTGACGCTTAGTTGACTACCATATGGGCCACGAGTTTATAAGGTCGGTGATTACTTAAATGCCACTTTTGACTTCAGACTCAAGACTTTAGACTTACCCACTACTGCTTCTTCGCGGTCGTCAACTCCCTAGACCCGATCAGCTCTTCCCAGCGTGAACCGGCCGGCCGGTAATATACCAATAGCTGATAGGTGTTTTCTGTTTCGAAATGATTGCCTTCCAGGGCGCCGGGAACAACATTCCCGTTTTTATCCACCCAAACGTAAGCATAGTCATATACGCCCTGTTTCAGAAACTGGAGGGTAGCAAATTTCCCTGTATTAGGATCCATGTGTAAGCGGCTGTTATCGTCGAGTTTGTAATTATTGAACAGGCCGACAATATAGGGCGTTCCGCTGTTTGCAGAACGGTCCGTGCTTAGGGTAAAAAACATATGGGCATAGTCGGCGTCGATACGGGGATCCGTGCCGTCCTGGTTTAAGATATAAAAGTTCCCGTCCTGGTCGAATGTAAAGCTGTAGTCGGGCCGGCTCAGGTCGGGATCGGTCAGCATAATTACGTCGTTCGCCGTATCTTTTAGGATCCGCAAAATGCGGTCTGAATTTAATTTGAATGTCCGAGTATCGAAATGCCGGAACTCATTACCCCCCGGAAAATCATTTTGGGTAACATCATTAAAAGTAAGCAGCGGTCCGTTGATGTAAGTGGGCTGTGTATTCCATATCCCTGTTTCGGGCCGCCTGTTCTGCATAATGAGCGTTCGCAGCTCAGCGCTGGGGTTTTGTATCCGAAGGGCCCCGTAGTTCAGCGTAAAATTGACCTTCTGGTTGGATTGACGGGTCGAATTGTCGTCTGACGGAACCACCTCCGCATTGATCATTATTTTCGGGCTTAACACGTACAATTTCCTGGTTAACACCAGCTTTGAAGGATCGCCATCCTGGTAAACCTTTAAGATATAATTCCCGGGTATTTTTGGAGCAATATTTTCGTTGGGTAGCTTTAGCTGGTAATGGGTATATTTCTGGATAGTGCCGACCGAATAGCTAAAGCCGGTTATGTGGTCGTCCGAATAATTTTTCAGATAGTCCGTAGTGGAGAGATTTGACGAATTCCAATTAGCATCGCAATGCTCGATCGTGTACGAATAGTCGTTGGAACCGCCCAGAAGGTTGTCAAACGCCAGCGTAACTTTTTCAGCCGACCCAAGTGTAATAATGGGGAATGTACCTTGCTTGCGGCTGTTATAAAACTCCACGCTTTTTATCTCAGGCCTAAAAATGGAATCGGCGTATTGAGATTGGGCGGATGCGCTGAAACCCGTAATAACCAGGCAAACAGCGGAAAGGATGATTTGGGGCAAAAAGCACCTTCCAATAAAACTCTTCATGAAAATTTATAATTATGGTGGTTATAGAGATCCAATATTTTACTTCTCTGTGCAAAATTCCTTTGCGTTCTCTGCGCCTTCTCCGCGACCTCCGTGGTTACCTGCCACAGCCAGATAAACTCCTCGTGGTTGTGTCCCCACAACCACCGTCCTGTATCTCATTCCTGCCCCTCAATTCACTGGAATTGGGGAGTCCAAAGGGAAAACTCTCTGCGCTCTCCGTGCCGGCCACCGCGACCTCCGTGGTTAACCTGCCACAGTCCTGTTCGTTACAGCGCCTCCAGCTCCATTATCTGCTCCGCCAGCGCTTCCCACTTCAGCTGTACGCTGCCCAATTCTAACTTCTTAAGCTCGTAATTATTGTTTATCTCGTGCATTTTGGCCAGCTGATTATATATTTTTTCATCGTTCAGCTCCAATTCCAATTGCTTCACCACCTTTTCCAGGGCGGCCGCCTGCTCTTCAAGCCTTGTCAGTTCCTGGTTCAATTTCTTAAGCTGCTGTATCCGGTTGTCGTTTACCGGTTTGGCAGGCGCGGGTGTCTTTTCTTCCTTTTTAGGCGGAGGAGGAGGCGTTGCCCCGTTTTTCTGCTGAATCTTGCGTTTGGCATTCCACTCGTCGTATTCAGCATAAGTACCCGGGTATTCCTTTATTTTATGATCCTCAATAAACCATATCTTATTCGCCACATTATCCAAAAAATACCGGTCGTGCGAAACAACGATCAGGGTGCCTTCATACTGTTGCAGCGCCTGCACCAATATATTCACCGATTGAATATCCAGGTGATTGGTCGGCTCATCCAGTACCAGGAAGTTGGCGTCGGCAGTAAGCGCCTTGGCAAGCGCCACGCGCGATTTCTCACCTCCCGATAAAACCTTTATTTTTTTGAACACGTCATCGCCGGTAAACAGGAACGAACCCAAAATGGTACGCAACTCTGTTTCCGTATGCTTTGGGGCGAACGATTGCAATTCCTGCAAAGCCGTATGCTCCAGGTGAAGGGCTTCGAGCTGGTGCTGCGCAAAAAATGTTTGCGTTACGTTATGGCCGGTTTCCCTTTTGCCGGTAAAGTCGGGATCAGTGCCTGCTATAATCCGCAGCAAAGTAGATTTACCCTTGCCGTTAGCGCCTATCAACGCAATTTTGTCGCCCTTTTCGATCAGGCCTTCCGCATGTGATAATATCTCAATGGCCGGGTATGATTTGCTGATGTCCGTAAGAGTTATCACATGCCGGCCGGACTGCCTCGAGAACCGGAAGCTAAAGTTAACCGTCGGGTTGTCATCATCGACATCATCTACCCTTTCAAGCCTGTCCAGCGCTTTGATACGCGACTGCGCCATTTTCGCCTTCGAGGCCTTGGCCCTGAAACGTTCGATCAGCCGCTCCTCCTGCTTTATTTTGGACTGCTGGTTTTTAAACTCGCCGCGTTGTATCTCTTCGCGCTGGGCCTTTTCGCTGATATAAAACGAATAGTTCCCTGCATAAACCGTGATCTTGCCCTTGCGCACCTCAACCGTGCGGTTGATCACCTTATCCAGGAACCACCGGTCATGCGATACGATCACCACCGCCCCGTCAAAGGCCTTCAAATATTCTTCCAGCCATTGGATCGAAGGCAAGTCAAGGTGGTTGGTAGGTTCATCCAGCAGCAGGATATCGGGAGCCTGCAGTAATATTTTGGCCAGCATAACGCGCATCCGCCATCCGCCGGAAAATTCACTCAGCTTGCGGTGAGTGTCGGCTTCGGTAAAGCCCAAACCCGCTAAAATTTCGTGTGCCTTGTATTCAATATTATAACCGTCCAGCACTTCAAACTCATGCTGCCGGTCACTTAGCTTATGGAGCAGATCTTCGGTATAATCCGTTTCCAGCTTTTGCAGCAGGATCTCAATTTCGTCGTGCAGCTGGTTCTGGCGCTCAAAAGCCTCCATCGCCACGTGCAAAATGTTTTTATCGGAAGAATAGGAAAGTAAATCCTGGTTCAGGTAACCTATGGCGATATCCTTTGCCATGGATATAGTGCCCGAGGTTGGGGCAAATTCCCCTACAATGATTTTGAGCAGGGTAGTTTTTCCGGTTCCATTGGCGCCAATAAGGCCGATTTTTTCACCGGGTTTAATATGCCAGTTGGCTTCGTCGTACAGGGCCCGCGCACCGATCTCGAAAGTGAGGTTATTAATAGCGATCATTTCGGGCACAAAGATACCGATTTTGAGGGGAATGGCGAAACGGCTACGACTAATGAAGTTCCCTCGTTGAGAGGAGCAGGGAGGGGTTTCCTCCGTGGTCTGTGTCCCCACAGACCATCCGCATGCTAATCCGCGTTCGCTCGCGCCATGCCAGTATTCATTAATTCTCAATTAAAAATAAATCTTCTCAAATTGAGAACTTTTTGCGTATCTTAGTGATATAATATGAATATTGTTAAACGCCTGACTGTTGAATATTATCAAAAAGTTTTTCCGGAAGCAGCGACGGCGTTAGAGGATTGGTACGACCAGTTTAAACGATCAAACTTTAAAACACCGCAGGAGCTTAAGGCAGTTTACGACAACTCAAGCATTGTTGGTAATCGCAGGGTGGTTTTTAACATTCATGGAAACAAATATCGCTTGGTGGTAAAAGTACGTTACGAGTTTTCCATACCCTATATCATCTGGTTTGGTACACACAAGCAATATGATGAAATCGACGTGGAAACCGTCAGCTTCGATAACAAATTAATTGATAAATAATCGCCATGAAAAACTGGAAGATATTAAAAACAGAGACCGATTACAGGAATGCTTTAACCAGGCTTGATGAAGTGATCGATGCAGCCATGGGCACAAATGAAGGAGATGAACTGGAACTGCTCGCTTTGCTGATCAAAGATTACGAAGAAAAGCACTACCCCGTAAAACTGCCCGACCCGATCGATATGATCAAGCTCCGCATGGAGGAAATGGGGCTTAAAAATAAGGATTTGGTAGATGTAATTGGATCAGAAAGCCACGTTTCATCGGTATTAAGCGGCAAACGCCAAATCACCTTAGAAATGGCCCGAAAGCTTTCGCAGCGGCTAAATATCCGGGCATCGATTTTTATAAACGATAATCTGCCGTTTGAGCAATACGAGATTCCATCATTTAGGATTAAAAAGACAGAAGCCGCATAAAACTCCTGTACAAACCAACACTATGATAAAAAACTATGCTCTTAAAAAACAACAGGGCGATAAGGGATTTTACGTAGAAATTTTTTTTGAGGTCGCTTTAACTAACAATTTCGGTAGCCGTCTAAAAGTCGAGTACCTGGCAGACCCAAAGTGGGAGGCAATGTGCAAGGCTGGTCTGCTGTTATTTCATGATTATTTTATAAGAAAAATTAAAGGGGATTTAGAAATACGCGTTCATGAAATAAGGTGGATGCCCATAGATACAAATAACCTTTTAGTTTTATACGCCTGCGTTGAAGCATTAAGTGACAGCTTAGGATTGCCTATAAAAGGCCTTTCTTTCGATTCTGGCAGTGGATTATTTACTTTCCCCGACAGAAGAAGCTTGCTGTAAAAAGGATCTTGTCAAAAAAGAAAAGGGTAGTGTTACAAAATAGTTCATAAAAGCTTCGGAACATAAAGCCTAATCTGTGAAATCAATGAATCCTTTTAATCATTGGTTCGGACTATAAAAAATCGGTGAAATCAAATTAAAATCGGTGAAATCCCAAAAAACAAATTTTCGTAACGTAACACTACGAGTAAGCTAAGCTAACACTACGAGTAAGCTTACGAAAACCCGATTTGCATTCGCCATAAAAACAAAACATATTTGTGCCGGGTCGAATTTTGAGGTACCAACGGGAGCTTCCAATTTGTTCTGGTTCTTTGACATATTGAATATTTGTTAGAATATGAGTTTTGTGAATAATCCGGAAAAAAAATCACACTGAAATGGCGCCTTCATGAACGTCGCTGAAAACGGCGTGAGCCCTCTCGAATGCCTTTAAAAAAATAACAATCCATGAGAAAACAAACAACCCGTGAAATCAACTAAAATCGGTGTGTGTGTCTTGTCCTGAAAAAAAATCACACGGAATTCACACACCATTCACACCAAAATCACACGCCATTCACACCAAATTATACAAAAATCACATGGAATTCACACGGTGTTTCCCCATAATTTCAATTATAAATAACTGACTATTAGTCAATTGACATATAAAATATCTGTTCCGGACGCAATAAATTTAAGTTTTTCAACAAAAAAACACACGGCAGACCATATTTTGCCCTTTTTCCGTCTCCGCAGGGTCTCTTGAAAATTTAAGTTAACCCACAAAAATTAGACGAGGATAACGTTCCGTTACCTTTAATTCGGTGACCACCAAACGTTCCTACAGAACGTAAAGGCGTTTTTTGATTTGTTTCTACCAACCAGACGTCCTTACAGGACGATGTTTTACGTTCCATAGGAACGTTTCGTTGGTAGAACACAAACAAGTGCGGTGGCGTTCCGTAGGAACGCTTGGTGAAGTCGACGCTTATGCCCGACTAACCAGGTTTTGTGGGTTAACTTAAACTTGAAAAGGACCCTGCGCTACACTAAAAAAAGTAATAAATTCAACCACCAATAACATAGCAACAACCTCGCATTAACCCAACATCAACCTGGCAAAAAAGGTAATAAACGTCGCATTAACCTCGCATTAACCTCGCATCAAACTAACATTAAACTACCATAAAACAAACAGCCCGTAACCTGGCCGACAATGTGCCTGAAATCTTAATTTGTTACAGATCAATATGTTTGCTGCTTGTTTCAAATAACTTCCATGTCCCTCATTTACCCAATGCCAGGTTTTTTGCCGAAATGTCAGCCGCAGTTTCTTTCCGACTTTCGGACTTTCAGACTTTCGGACTAACAATAAAACCCTAATTTCGCGGCATGTATCAGCTCATCAAACCTTTACTTTTCAAATTTGATCCTGAAAAAATACACCATGTGGTAACTGCATGGCTCAAACGTGCCAACCGGATTCCGGGAGGCGCGGCATTAATGCGGGGCCTCTGGGACTTTGAAGATAAGCAGCTGGAAAAGGAAGTTTTTGGGTTGAAGTTCAAAAACCCCGTAGGCCTTGCAGCCGGTTTCGACAAGAACGGTGAACTGATAGCCGAAATGGCCAATGTCGGGTTTGGATTTGTGGAAATAGGTACGGTAACACCCCTCCCCCAGCCAGGCAATCCAAAGCTACGCATGTTCAGGCTGCCGACCGACGGCGCCCTGATCAACCGGATGGGATTTAATAACCTCGGCGTGGAAGCGGCGGCCGGGCGAATAAAAGCCTTCAGAAAAAATGCAAGCGCCCGCCAGAAGGAAATCATCATCGGCGGCAACATCGGCAAAAATAAAACCACGCCGAATGAAGATGCAGTAAGCGATTACGTTAAATGTTTCGACGCCCTGTTTGACCTGGTGGATTACTTTGTGGTGAACGTGAGCTCACCAAACACACCCGGACTAAGAGCCTTACAGGACAAGGAGCCTTTGACGGATCTTTTGGACACCCTGCAGCAACGCAATTTGAAAAATGGGATAAGCAGGCCGATCCTGCTCAAGATAGCGCCTGATCTAAGCAAAGAGCAGCTTGATGATATCGTCGGGATCGTGCTGCAAACAGGCATTGCTGGTGTTGTGGCTACCAATACCACCATCAGCCGGGATGGGCTTACCTCGAACGAGCAATTGAAAAACGAGGCGGGCGGGCTAAGCGGCAAACCGTTAACAGCGCTTTCAACCGGGGTGATCGCTTACCTGGCAAAAAAATCCACTGGAAAGTTCCCGATCATCGGTGTCGGCGGGATACATTCACCCGAAGACGCCATTGAAAAGTTACGGGCGGGAGCCTCGTTGGTGCAGCTTTATACCGGCTTTATCTATGAGGGTCCGGGCCTTATTAAACAAATTAACAAACAATTGGCGGCGTTACAAATTTAAGCCGGGAAATCGTGTTCAAAAGTCTCTCTTCTAAAATTAAAACTCCCCCTCTGTGTTCTCCGTGCGTCCTCTTTGGCCTCCGTGGTTAAATTTGCCGCCAAAAACACACATGCTTAATTTTCGAAAGCGGGTTACCTGCCTTTTTAGCAATACCCAAGCGCAAAACACATTAACTATTATCCTTTTTAGCATTTTAGGAGCGTCTGAATATTATTTTAATAATATTCCATTTTTTAGCGCTTTTCCAAAACCTTTAGGGTAGTTTTTTTATTTATATTGGTGAAATAACGAAACTGCCTGATAAAAAACTTATACCCTTGGAACGATTCGGACGCATAGCCCTTAAAACAATTCTTTGGATAGTAGCCAGTATCCTGTTCCTGGTACTGCTGGTAGTCGTGCTCATCCAGGTTCCGTCGGTTCAAAATCTTTTAAAAAATAAGGCGGTTAGTTTCCTCCAGGATAAGATCCATACCAAAGTTCAGATCAGCCATATCAGCCTCGGGCTGCCGAAACTCATCGTGCTGGAAGGCGTTTATTTCGAGGATCAGAAAAAAGATACCCTTATTGCCGGCGACAAACTAAAAGTGGACATCAGCTTGTTTAAGCTGCTGAGCCATAAAGTGGAAGTGAACGAAATAGATCTTGAAGGAATTACCACCAATATCAGCCGCGGGCCCGACAGCGTTTTCAATTTTCAATATATCCTGAACGCTTTCACCAGTGAGCAAAAGAAACCGGTAAAACCAACCGACACGTCCTCGACGATGAAGTTCTCCATCGGCACGGTTACGCTCGACAGGATAAACGTTTCCTATAAGGACGCGATTACAGGCAACAATATCAAATTCCTGCTGGGACATTTCGATACGCGAATCAAGGAGTTCGACCTGGATAAAATGAAATTCACCATTCCGAAGATCACCATTTCCGACATCGATACCCGCATTATTCAAACGCCGGTTGCCGCTGCGGCCGTTACGCCGGTGGATACGGCCGCTAAGCCGATGAATATGTCGCTCAACCTCGGAACGATCGATATTTCAAAAATAAAGGTCGACTACCGCAGCGGAACAATGGCTACCAAAGTAAATTTGGGTCAGTTGTTGGTTGAGATCAATCACATCGACCTCAAAAATCAGAATGTAGATATCAAAAGCATCGAGCTGAACGATACGCGGGCCGGCTTAACACTTGCCAAACCGCAGTCGGTAAAAAAGGAAATTGTTAAGGTTGTGAAGAAGCTGGATACCATAGTCGCATCGCCGCAAAGCTCAAAAGGCTGGGCCGCCAGGCTTGGAAAAATAAGCTTTAGTAACGACAACGTTAAATTCGACAATAATGCCCAGGCGCCACTGCCTAAGGGATTGGATTTTGGGCATATGGATATTCGCAACTTTAATGCAGATATAGAAAATTTGAGCTACAACCCCGATACGATTTCGGGCAAGGTGAACTCGTTTTCATTCAGCGATAAAAGTGGTCTTGCCATCAAAAAATTTCATACTAAATTTTTATACGGGCCTAAAAGCGCTTACCTGAACGATCTGTTGGTGGAAACCCAGCAAACTGTTATTCAACAGCAATTACAGGTGAGCTATCCTTCCATCGCTTCGTTAAGCACCAATTTGGGCGCGCTGTATGTCAATGCCAACCTCAATGGCAGTCGGCTTTGCCTGCGCGATGTTTTGCTGCTGATGCCGGCTATGGCTTCGATGGAACCCTTTAAACATTCGCCGAATGCTGTTTTTAAAATCGACGGTCGGGTTGTTGGCAAGGTTAATGACCTGCACATAGCCAACTTCGAAGTCAGCGGGCTAAGCCATACGCACATCAAGGCGTCGGCTAACTTGAAAGGGCTGCCGAACATGAACAAGGCTTACTTTGACGTAAACCTCGCTGATCTGACTACAGGAAGCAATGATATTTCGAAGCTGGCGCCCGCGGGAACAATCCCGGCATCAGTGAGTGTACCGGCAAGTCTAAACCTCAGGGGCACATTTAAAGGAGGGATGTATAATTTTAATACACGGCTTGGTTTGCGCACCAGCTACGGCGCCATCGACCTCGTTGCCGGCATGAAAAATGGTAACAGCAAGACCAAAGCAGCCTACACCGCCGATATAAAAGTCAATAACCTGAACGCCGGCGCGCTGTCGAAACAACCGCAAATGCTGGGGAATATTGCATTAACCGCGAAGGTATCAGGTACCGGCCTTGATCCCAAAAAGGCAAGCCTGCAGTTTAGCGGCGATGTAGGCAGCGCCTATGTTAAGGGCTACGACTATAAAAATCTCGTCCTTTCCGGTACGGCACAAAATGGCAGCTATACCGCCAAAGCGAGGATGAAGGATCCGAATATCGACTTTAGCCTGGATGGGAAAGCTGATATGAGCAAAAAGTATCCCTCCGTCAGCGCGACGTTGATGGTGGACAGCGTAAATCTTCAAAAGCTCAATTTCTCAAAAGGCCAGATGAACTTTCATGGAAAATTGGTGGCCGATGTGCCCACTGCCGATCCGAATTATCTGAATGCCAATATCAAACTAACCGACCTGCTGCTCGCGCAAAAAGGCCAGGTAATTAAACTGGACACAGTTAGTCTTATATCTACCGCGACTGCGGACAGCAGTACCATCAAGCTAAAAGCGCCGATGCTTTACGCCCATATGGCAGGGAAATACCAGCTGGCTGAGATTGGGCCGGCGCTGCTGGATGTGACCAACAAATATTTTAACACTGCGGCGGCATCGGCACAAACAATAGGCAAACCGGCCTATTCACCGCAGCAGTTTAAGTTTGACATTCACATAGTCAAAACACCGATAGCCACAACCCTGGTTCCCGATTTGAAACAGCTTGACCCCGTGCTGATCACAGGGCAATTTGACAGCCAGGCCGGCAGCCTTATTGTAAACGGGACGATGCCAAAGATCATTTATGGCACAAATGCAATATCCAATGTGAAACTGGCGCTGAATACGGGAAATAACGCACTTAATTACAATGTATCGGTCGACGAAATAAAAGCAGGAACCTCGCTTGACCTGCTGTACACCACTGTTTCCGGCAACGCGCAAAACGACAAGCTCAATATCGCGCTGCAGGTGAGTGATGCCACCAAAAAAGCACGGTACCGCGTTGCGGGAGTATTCAGCATTTTGCCCAACGAATACCAGTTTAGCTTTTCGCCGAACGGCCTGATGATGGATTACAACAACTGGGTTGTAAATGCCAATAACGCCCTCGAATTTGGCAGCAAAGGCATACTGGCGAAGGACTTTTCGATCACCAATGCCGGGCAGATATTGAGTGTGAACAGCGACTCGCAGGAAATGAATGCGCCGATGACCGTTAAGTTCACCAACTTTAAGATCGAAACCTTAACCCGGGCCGCGGAACAGGATTCGTTGCAGGTCGGCGGCCTTATCAACGGGGAGGCACACCTAAGCGATTTGCAAACATCCATGAAGTTTACCGCTGCGCTGAACATCGGTAATTTCAATTTTAAGCAGGATACGGTGGGCAACATCGATATAAAGGTGAACAACCAAACGGCTGGCGCCTATTCAGCTGATGTGAGCATTACGGGCAAAGGGAACCAGGTGAACCTTACAGGAATGTACTATACCACCCCGACAGCCAAATTTGACCTTGACCTGAACATCGTAAGCCTGAACATGAAGGGCATTGAAGGGTTTAGTTTCGGCGCGATACACAATGCAAGCGGGGTAATAAGCGGGGATATGAAAATATCCGGAACCACGGATGCGCCGGTTGTGCGGGGGGACGTAAAGTTCAATAAAGTAGGATTTAACGTGTCGATGCTGAACTCCTATTTCACCATGCCGAATGAAAGCATCACGTTTAACAACGATGGCATATTATTCAATGATTTTACACTCGTCGACTCGCTCGGTAATAAAGCGGTGGTGGCGGGTACAATTTATACCAAAACATTTTCGGATTTCAGCTTCGGGCTTGACATAACCGCAAATAACTTCAGGGTGATCAATTCCACCCAGGAGAATAACAAACTATACTATGGTAAGCTTTACGTAGACACCCGCATCAAAATACGCGGTGACATGAAAAAGCCCGTAGTGGACGCCGAACTTACTGTCAACGACAAAACCGACCTGACCATTGTTTTACCGGAAGATGACCCGGCCATTGAAGACCGAAAAGGCGTGGTGGAAGTTATCAACCCGAATGCGCCGAAGGAAGACTCGATATTCCTGGCGCGGCAGCTGGACTCGCTGCGTAAATCGGAGGTGACCGGGCTTGATATTTCAGCAACTATAAAAGTGAACAAGAGAGCAAATTTTACGGTAGTGGTAGATGCGCGCAACGGCGATATCGTTCAGATAAAAGGCGATGCGCAACTTAACCTGGGGATTGACCCAAGCGGAAAAATAAGCCTCACCGGAACTTATACGGTCAACCAGGGCTCGTACAACCTTTCCTACGCTACGGTGAAACGGAAATTTAACTTTAAAAGCGGCAGCACCATTACCTGGACCGGGGATCCGACGAAAGCGAATATCAATATCGCCGCTATTTACGTTGCAAACGTACCGCCGATTGACCTCGTGAGCGACCAGTTAGGCAGCGGGCAAAACACCACGATGTATAAGGAGAAACTGCCGTTTAACGTGGATCTTGGCTTAACTAACGACTTGCTGAAGCCCAAAATAACCTTCGACATCGTACTTCCCGATAGTACTTATTCCGTGTCGCCTGAAGTGATCGCGAACGTCAACGCCCGGCTCGACCAGGTGCGGCAGGATACGAACGAAATGAATAAACAGGTGCTCGGCGTACTGATACTGGGGCACTTTATAGGGGACAATCCGCTGCAAAGCCAGGGCGGTGGCACCGGCATTAACGGCGCTATAAGGGGTAGTGTGAGCAGCCTGTTATCCGACCAGCTGAATAAACTGGCCGGAAACCTGATCGGCGGGGTGCAATTGAGCTTCAACCTCACATCCGGTGAAGACTACTCCACAGGCGAGGCACAAAACCGGACGGACCTGAACATTGGGCTATCAAAATCGTTCCTGAATGACCGGGTGACGGTGACGGTGGGGAATAATTTTAACCTCGAAGGACAAAATCAGCCGGGAGAAAAAACAACAGATATTGCCGGAGATGTGTCGGTGAATTATAAGCTTACCAAGGACGGGCGCTACATGGTGCGCGTTTACCGCCGGGATCAATACATTGTGGTGGAAGGCGAAGTGGTGGAAACGGGCGTCGGCTTTACCTTAACCTACGAATTTAACACCTTTAAAGAATTGTTCGCGAAAAAAACACCTGAAGAAAAGGCAGACGAGAAGAAATACAAAGAAGAACAAAAGGAAAAAAAGGAAGAGCAGAAAGCAAAAGCAGACTCGGCGGCAACACAGGCACAGCCGGTAAATCCACCTCAAAAATCAACATCAATGTAACCATGAACAGACTTATATTTTTATCTGTATTCGTTATTATTTTGGCCACCTCCTGCAGCACCACCAAGTATTTGGCGCCCGGCCAAAAACTGTATACCGGGGCGGATGTAAAAATTACAGATAAAAATACCAGTAAACGTGAAGCCAAGGCTCTAAGCACCGAAATGCAAGGTTTGCTGCGGCCCCGGCCGAATGGTTCCATATTAGGTTTGCGGGTGAAATTGTGGTTGTATGAAAGGTACAAAACACCAAAGAAAAAGGGGCTTAAACATTATATAAGCACACAACTTGGCGAGCCGCCGGTACTGATAAGCTCGGTTGACCTGGTAAAAAACAGCAGTATTTTGCAAAACCGGCTGCAAAATGAAGGTTATTTTCTGGCAAACGTATCGGGCGACACTGTTGGTAAAAAGAAAACGGCAAAAGCGGTTTATACTATACAAACCGGACCTCCCTACAAATACCGGAACATTAGCTTTCCGAAAGGAAATGATGACCTGGACACGGCTGTTACAGGGACCTCGAAACAGACCTTACTCCGGCCAGGGGCTAAGTTTAACCTTGATATCATTAAGGCCGAACGGATAAGGGTAGACGCCCGGCTGAAGGAAGAAGGGTATTTTTATTTTGCCCCGGAAGACCTGATCATGCAATATGACAGTACCGTGGCCGGTCACCAGGTAGACATGTGGGTTAAGATAAAGGACGCCACACCTGACGAGGCAAGATGGGTATACAGCGTTCGGAACATTTACGTTTACCCGGAATTCTCGCTTACCGATACCACAAGGAAATTAGATTCTGCTCAAAAATATCTTTGGTATAATGTGATCGACCCCAAACACGAATTCAGGCCTTATACGTTTAAGAACACCGTATTGCTGCATCCGGGAGATATTTACAACCGGACCGAGCATACCAACTCGTTGAGCAGGTTTATTGAGCTGGGGCCTTTTAAATATGTAAAAAATGAGTTCGAGGATGTGACGCCTGATTCGGCAAAACTTGATATCTATTATTTTCTGTCGCAGCAAAAAAAGAGGTCGCTGACGGCCGACCTTGTTTTAAGCCAGAACTCGGCCGATTATGACGGTACCCAAATCGACATAAATTTCAGAAACCGGAACACTTTTAAGGGGGGGGAGTTGTACACATTAACCTTGTTCGGTAATGAGGATATCCAGTTTGGGCCTTATAATCACGGGTATAACATTTATGAGATCGGCATTCAACCATCCCTCATTTGGCCGAGGTTTGTGGGCCCTTTTAATTTCCATACCGATAATGCATTTATTCCCCAGTCCATTTTAACCACCGGTTATACATATATTATCCGGACGCAGCTATATACGCTCAATTCGTTCAATGCCTCCTTTGGCTACCAGTGGAAAACCAGCCTTCAAGTAACACACCAGGTAGATATTGAAGATTTCACCTTTGTAGATCCCCAAAATGTTACCCAACTGTACGTGGACAGTATCCATAAGACGCGAAATCCGGAGCTTGCGCATGTCATCAATAAACAGTTTACATTCGGCCCATCGTACAGGTACACCTACACCAACACGATGGAAACCTATAAGCAAAACACTTTCTATTATAGTGGTAAACTAAGCTTGTCGGGCAACCTCGTAGGTATCGCGACCGGCGCCGATACACCAAAAAGGGTAAGCAAGATCTTCGGAACGCCGTTCGACCAATATGTAAAGATCGAGAACGAGATCAGGTTTTACCACAAGTTGGGGCCTGCGTCCAGCCTCGCCATGAGGTTTATGGCTGATGTTGGATTACCCTACGGCAACTCTACTGTCCTACCCTATTCACAGCAATTTTTTATCGGTGGCGCCAACAGCCTTCGGGGTTTCCAGGCACATTCTATCGGGCCAGGCGCTTATGAATTACCGCCATCGCTGGCTATGGGGACCAACTTTTTGCCGGATGAGTCGGGGGACATAAAACTTGAGGCTAATATTGAATACCGGCCAAAACTTTTCGGGTTTTTAGAAGGGGCGGTGTTTGTTGATGCCGGCAATATATGGTTGCTCAATAGTAATCCTTATTTATCCGGAGCCGCTTTTGGAAAGAATTTTCTGAGCCAGATAGCCGCGGATGCCGGCGTTGGACTGCGTTTTAATTTTACGGTTTTACTATTGCGTACCGATTTTGGTTTTCCCATACTTGAACCAAACCCCGCTATACCGCTGCATCCATGGCAGGATGCTGTATTTAATTTAGCCATAGGCTACCCGTTTTGAACTAAAAACATCTTCGCTTAGCAATTCGTAGGAAACATTTTTTTAATTTTGAGTTATTTTTGATTTACTCCCCGTTCGTGCTATTTTTATTCCCGAAAATTGTAAATAATTAAATCGAGCAAGGGTTTGAATACCGAATCTTTTCATAAAAGGGATAAAACCTGTTTTTAAATGGATCCGCCGAGAAAAAGTAGAACTGTAAGGGTTATTGGTTTGCTGTCCGTAATTACCGGGCTGATTGTTATGCTGGGCTGGGTATTGAATGTGCCGCCCATGAAGGTGATTTTCCCGGAGTCCATCGCTATACGCTTTAATGCGGCTTTGTGCTTTGTTTTTTTAGGCGCCGGGTTAATAATTGCGCAAACTAAGCCAACGCTGTTTAACAGGCTTCTATTTAATTTCTTTGGCATTAGTGTAGCCCTTATCGGGTTGCTGACACTATGCCAGGATATTTTCCATTTCAGTGCGGGTATTGATCAATTTTTTGTGCATGACGATACCGCAGTGTCCTACAGCTTCCCATATCCCGGCAGAATGGCGTTCAACGCGTCGGTTAATTTCTTCCTTCTGGGCATAGGTTTCCTCGCGGTCGGCGTCAGGCGGAATGTGTTCAAAGCACTATCGCAATTTTTATTTCACGCAGTTACCGTCCTTTCGGCTATAGCTCTTGTCGGCTACCTGTACGGTGTCTCCTTTTTCCGGGTATTTTTCTACGAAACCTCAATGGCCACCTTCACGGCTATTATATTTTTTTGTATTTCGATAGCTGCGGCCCTTTTGAACCCGTCTATCGGCATAGTAAAGCTTTTATCAGGCAACGATGTGGGTAACCACATGGCGCGACGGCTCTACCTGGTACTGGCGGCAATGATCATCATTTTTGGTATTTTAAGCAGTCAGCTTTATGATCTCCGTTTATTTTCATCTCTAAGCGTTGGCATTGCTTTACTCGCAGTCTGTTTTTTGATAGTAAGCCTCCTGATGATCTGGAATACAGCCAACTGGCTTAACAGGATAGATGGAGAACGATCGGCAGCCGAAACCCAATTGCTCCAACTAAACAACAACCTCGAAAAGCGGGTGCAAAACCGGTCGGAAGAATTCAGAAAAAGCGAGGAAAAATACCGTTCGCTGATCGAGCAAGCCTCAGATGCCATTTATGTACTTGATTTTGAGGGCAGCTTCCTTGATGTGAATGCCAGCATGTCGCAATTAGTTGGCTATTCGGGCGAAGAGTTATTGAAAATGAATGTGCGTGAAATTATCGATCCGGAGGAACTCAAAGTCGACCCGCTGATGCAAAACTTAAAGGGCCCGCAAAAGTCGGTCGTCAGAGAACGGACATTTTTACGGAAAGACGGGAGGTTACTTCCTGTTGAGATAAATGTGAAGCTGTTTGTCGACGATCGCATAATGGTAATAGCGAGGGATATAAGCTATCGTAAGAAGATGGAAAAAGAAACCCGGGAAGCTGAGCTTAAATTCCGCACACTGGCTGAGAAATCGATGGTTGGGGTTTATATTGTTCAAAACAGCAAGTTTATTTATGTTAACCCGCGGTTTGCCGGCGTTTTTGGTTATGAGCCGGAAGAATTGATAAACACAGTTAATGTAGATGCAATACTGTCAGACGAATACAAATATATTTCCCTTGAGCATGTGAGACGAAGAATGGCGGGCGAAGTAGAAAGCGTACATTATGAGGCCCGGGGGAAAAAGAAAAACGGGCGCTTAAATTGGGTGGAGTTTTATGGAAGCAGGGTCAACTTTGGCGACGTGCCTACGATTATCGGTTCAATGATAGATATCACGGAACGAAAACGGGCGGAGGACGAATTAAAATCGTCGGAGCTAAAATATAAGCTCTTGTTTGAAAGCAACCCGATGCCCATGTGGATGATCGCCAAAGACACCCAGGAGATTATTGCAGTAAATGATGCAGCCATAATCCTATACGGCTATAGCCGGCAGGAGCTTATGCAAATGAACGTCAAATCGCTAAGGCCAAAGGAAGACCGGGGAAAACAAGCTAAGGGCTACCGGGTAGATAAAGCCTATTCGTCGGAGCGTGAAATCGTAAGGCATTTAAAGAAAGACGGTACGATAATATATGTCCAGCTAATAGTGCATGACATTATTTTTGAAGGTCGCCCGGTAAGACTTTCGTTAACCCTGGATGTTACGGAAAAACTGAAGGCTGAGGAATCGCTTAAAAAATCGGAAGCCAACCTGCAAACAATACTTAAGACAACAGAGACAGCTTACGCCCTTTTTGATCTTAATCTTAAAGTAATCTCGTTTAACAAAGAGGCTATTCGTTTTATGGAACAACATTATGGCCGGACACCTGAAAAAGGCGATAGCCTGTCCGATTATTTTCCTAAAGACAGGTTCCCGCAATTTGAAAAATATACGATAGAAGTCTTACAGGGAAAGAACATTAATTATGAAATAGATTACAGGATGAGTGACGGCGCTGTGTGCTGGTACGATGTGCGCCTGTTCCCGATAACCAACAACCATAAGGAAATTCTCGGCCTGATGATGGCTTTATATGATATAACCGAGCGAAGAAACGCCGAGCAGGACTTAAAGAATGCCTATAGCCGTATCAGCAACCACATCGACAAGATCAAAGATATGGCCTGGAAACAATCACACCTGATCCGGAGTCCGCTTGCCAATTTAAAAGGCCTCACCGAAATGCTGAAGGAGAATCCAACCGAAGGTATTGTCTTTGAGCACATGGAGGCTGAACTTAGCCGGATGGACGCCATTATAATTGAAATGGCGGATGAAGCATCCGGTCAGGAGGAAAATGACTAAGCAGAACCCGGGGCGAGACAATTTTACGTTACTTTGCCGCAATGGTTCCATGGGATACAAATCAGCAAAAAACAAGGGTTAATTTAGAAATAATCGATCTGCAATCCGAGGGTTTTCATCCGTTAATTGCCGTAACGCTTTTTGGAAAAAGGTTTTATTTTGGTGCTGGACACCGGCGCTTCCAAGACGGCGTTTGATAAAACCTTGTTATTTGAGGCAAATCCCTCAATCCTGATGAATTTAATCGACAGGCTTTCAACCGGTTTAGGGACTAACAGCATGGTATCATTTACAGCAGTTATAAATGATTTGACCATCGGCGACCTGCTTATAGAGGAATTTGAAGCGGCTGTTTTAGACCTTAGCGCAATTAATATTGCCTATGCGCAACTGAACCATCCCCGGGTATTAGGTGTTTTGGGCGGTGACATCCTTATGAAATACAAAGCTGTAATCGACTATGGCGAACGGCTGCTTTGGCTGGGGAAATAGCCTTCCGGCAAACGATATCCAAACCTCCTATCGAATTTTCCGTGATAATTTACCGCAAGTCCGAAAAAAGACGCACAAGTAAAACATCCAAAAAAGGCAAAGGGAAAGAAGTTGTTTCGACTTTCTCTTCGCATCATTCAAAAATCGATAAACAGGCCTTGCTATTAGGTATCGATCTTTGCGTACTTGGCGTTCTTCTCGATGAACTCGCGCCGAGGGCCAACCTCATCGCCCATCAGCATAGAAAAGGTATGATCGCACTCCGCCGCATTTTCAATGCTTGCGCGTTTTAGCGTTCGTGTTGCTGGGTTCATGGTGGTTTCCCATAACTGCTCGGCGTTCATTTCGCCCAAACCTTTATAGCGTTGTATATGTACGCTGTCTTCTTTACCAGCGCCTTTTAATCTTTGCACGGCTACGTCGCGCTGCTCTTCGGTCCAGCAGTATTCGAAGTCCTTGCCTTTTTTTACAAGATACAACGGCGGTGATGCCACATAAACATACCCGTACTCAATCAACTCTTTCATATAACGGAAGAAGAACGTAAGAATGAGCGTGGTGATGTGCGACCCATCGACGTCCGCATCCGTCATGATGACGATCTTATGGTAGCGAAGCTTACTTATATTCAATGCTTTGGCGTCATCCGGTGTTCCGATGCTGACGCCGAGGCCGGTGAACATATTCTTTATTTCTTCATTCTCATAGATCTTATGTTCCATGGCCTTTTCAACGTTCAGGATCTTTCCGCGCAACGGTAAAATTGCCTGGAATTCGCGATCCCTGCCCTGTTTGGCCGTACCACCTGCAGAATCCCCTTCCACCAGATATAACTCACACAGTGCCGGGTCGCTGTTGGCACAATCCGATAGTTTTCCTGGTAAGCCGGAGCCTCCCATCACGTTTTTGCGCTGTACCATTTCGCGCGCTTTGCGGGCAGCGGCGCGGGCGGTGGCAGCAATGATAACCTTCTGAACAATCATCTTCGCCTCGCGGGGATGTTCTTCCAGGTAATTACCCAATATCTCGCCAACCGCCATATCCACGGCGCCCATTACCTCGTTATTGCCCAGTTTGGTCTTGGTTTGCCCTTCGAATTGCGGTTCGGCCACTTTAACGGATATCACTGCTGTGAGCCCCTCCCGGAAATCATCACCGCTGATCTCAATTTTCATATTCTTGAGGAAGCCTTCTTTTTCCGCATAGTTTTTTAGGGTGCGGGTTAAGCCCCTGCGAAAACCGGCCACATGTGTGCCACCTTCGATGGTGTTGATATTGTTGACATACGAATGCACATTCTCGGTATAGGAGTCGTTGTATTGCAGGGCCAGCTCAACAGGCAATCCTTGTTTCGTGCCTTCAATGTAGATCGGCTCGGGTATCAGCGGTGTGCGGGTACCGTCCAGGTATTTTACGAACTCGGCCAGGCCGCCTTCTGAATGGAATTCATCGCTGGTATAAGTTCCGTCATCATTTTTTTCGCGCTCGTCGGTAAGCGTTAACGTAATGCCCTTATTCAGAAAAGCAAGTTCCCTCAAACGGGCAGCCAGCGTATCATATTTATATTCGGTAGTCAGGGAAAATATTTCCGGATCGGGCTGAAAATACTGGGTAGTGCCGTTTTTATCACTTTCCCCTACAACTTTTACATCATATTGTGGTTTACCTTTTTCATATTCCTGCTGGAATATTTTGCCTTCGCGATAGACGGTCGTTTTCATATGGATGGAAAGCGCATTTACGCAACTTACCCCAACTCCATGCAATCCACCGGAAACTTTATAGGTATCCTTATCGAACTTGCCGCCGGCATGTAAAACCGTCATCACCACCTCAAGCGCGGACCTTTTTTCCTTCGTATGGATACCCGTTGGAATGCCGCGCCCGTTGTCCGAAACCGAAATGGCGTTGCCCGGAAGAATAAAAACGTTTATGGTGTCGCAGTAACCGGCCATCGCTTCGTCGATCGAGTTATCTACCACTTCGTAAACGAGGTGATGCAGCCCCTTCATGCCGGTATCGCCTATGTACATCGAGGGGCGTTTGCGCACCGCCTCTAAACCTTCTAAAACCTGTATATTATCTGCAGAGTAGTTTGATTTGTCTTGATTTTCTTCGCTCATAATTAAGTAACAACCCACAAAAATACGGATTTTATAGCGAAAAACCGCATCTGTGGATAAAAAACGAGGATGTTGAATGTGCTGATGAGCGTATATGAGCCACGGATGACACGAGCCTGTGGTGCGTACAATAAATTAGGATACTTGAACTGAAACCTTATCTTTGTCGAAAATTTACTCAAACAAAAACGATTCAAATTCCTGGATTAATGCAGGAGAAAAAAAGCGATTGATAATGAAAATTACTGCCCCCAATTTAAGCAGAATTGCCCTTGGCGCGGTGCTTGCCGCAAGCCTGCTTGCCTGCAACAAAACAAAACCCGCTGATAAACCGGCAGCTTCGCCGACCTCATCCAAAGAAACCGTTGTTTATATTAACCAGGATACCTTGCTAAGCAAATATGACTACGCGAAAGATGTCAACAAAAGTATACAGGATAAAGGTAAGGCTGCTCAAACTGATGTGCAATCACGGGGCCAGGCTTTTCAGCGCGAGTATGCGGATTACCAAAAAAATGTAAACACCATGCCTGCAGATCAGCGACAGACTACCGAACAACGTTTACAGCGCGAACAGCAGGATTTGCAAAGCTACCAGCAAAACGCAGCGGCGCAATTTCAAAATGAGCAATCAACCGAGGCCGGTAAAGTATACGACAAGATAGCCGATTTTGCCAAAGGATATGCAAAGGAAAAAGGCTACAAATTGGTGTTAATGTACTCAAAAGCCAACCCGACGATTTTATATGGCGATCAAAGCCTCGACGTTACCGCGGACGTAGTAAAAAGGCTTAACGATGCTTACTCAAAAGACAAAAAATAATAGATACGGCTACCAATAAAAAGCCCTGACGATTGCTGGGGCTTTTTATTTGAAACAGGTTTCTTTCATTAAAAAATAGCCTTATTGGCGCTACTCAATTTCTAAAGGTTACCAAACAATAGAAACCCCGATAAACCAGGCAGAGTTAAAAAGCATTTGAATCGCCTTTGATGGTGTTCCTTAGGGTGAGAAAGATAATTTTCAGATCAAGCAGAAAGGACCAGTTCTCAAGGTACCAGACATCGGCTTCAACACGGTCGAGCATGGCTTCTACGGTTCGGGTTTCGCCACGTAAGCCGTGTATCTGAGCCCAGCCGGTAATGCCTGGTTTAAGGAAATGCCTTACCATAAACTGGTCAATCAGGGCAGAATACTGCGTAGTGTGTTTTAGCATGTGGGGCCGTGGGCCAACCACGGACATGTTGCCCCTTAAGACGTTAAAAAACTGTGGCAGTTCATCCAGGCTGGTACGCCTTAAAAAGGCGCCGATTCTTGTGATCCTGCGATCATCGCGCGTGGCTTGCTTGTGGTCGGCATCGTTGTTAACGTACATAGTCCTTAGCTTATAGCAATTGAATGGATTATTGTCCCTGCCCGACCGAAGTTGCATAAAAAACACCGGGCCTTTTGATTCGAGCTTGATCAATAAAGCAAGTATCGGGAATAGCCAACTGAAGACGAAGATGATAATAAAGAGAGAAAACGCTATATCAAAGCCACGTTTAATGGAACGATTCAAAAGATTTTCGAGCGGCTCGGTTCTTACCGAAATGACCGGAATGTGCCCGAAGCTTTGCACTACGGTCGGCTTTTTCGCATAGTCGAAATATTCGGGGACATACTTAAATCGGATAAGGTTTTTATCGGCATCTACCATTAATCTCTGTATTTTTTTTGAATCGGAAACCGGAAGGGTGCAAAAAATTTCGTCAACCTTATTGGTCAAAACGTAGTCAATGCAGTTTGCCGTATCGCCTAGGTACATGTGTCCGTTGGAAACAACCTGGGGATTGTCATCAAAAAAGCCGATCACCTTATACCCCTGATCCGGATTTTCATCAAAAAAATTGTAGAGATCACTGCCAATCCTACCCCATCCCACAATAATCACTTCCCTCGTATCCATCAAGGTCGTTCTTTCGCCGCGACGGATAGTGAGGAATATCAACTTCCATAAGCCGAGCAAAAATCCGAACAAGGCAAGGGAGTAGAACAAATATTGCCTCGTAATAAAATACGCCTCGGTTCCAATCAGGATGAGAATTGTAAAACAGATCAGACTAACAAAAAGAATATAGGTTCGGATAACCACCCGATAAGTTTTGATAGAGTCTTTGTTCAATACCTGTTCATAGAGGCCGGAAATATTCGCCGATAACAGCCAAATTAAATTAAAAACTAAAACGATAGGCAAATATTTCCGATTGGTATTCCAATATATCGTATATCTTTCTTCGATGAGGTACACCGAGATCATGCTGATATTTAATATCAGGTAGTCAATTGCGAGGTTTAATGCTTTAAAAAATGCTGTATGGCGGTTTATCATTTAAGACATCTATAAATCAATCAAACTATCAAATTCTTCTTTTCCATCTCCCTGGTGGTGATATTAAGACGAAAGTAATTTTTCATAATAATTGGGTTTAAACAAGTGCCGGTGACTGAAATTAACATTCAACGTAAGCGAAACAGCCATCAAAATATTATCTGTTATCCCGCGATGATTTTTCGGCAGGAGGTAAAAAAAGTGCCGTCAATGGTACAAAGGCATTATAAAAAGCATGGGGTAATCCCGACTTAGTCTTTAGGAGAACCGAACGGCCGCCGGGGAATTCAACTCCATCAAGCCGATTAAAGTTTTTAGCATAAAAAACAGTTGTAATATTCGACGCAGAAGTTGAAAGAGCTACTGAAATAAAGGTTAAAAGATCATTTGGGTAAAATTCTATTTCCATAATTCAAATTATCGTATAAGAAAATTATTTTTTTCTTAAGTTATATCCCAAAACTATGAATTTTATTAAATTAATGAAAACATTTGTGTAATTAAACAGCCCTTAATCTGCTCAGGAAATATTTTTCAAGTTCCCTGGAAGCATTTTTAGTTAACATCAAATGCGACGCTCATACAATTTTTAATTAGTCAAAGAAGTCATCTTTTAACTCGTCAATATCTCGTCTCTCTTTTTTGGTTGGCCTGCCGGCGCCCCTATCGCGTTTGAGTATTGGCGCCTGAAACATCGATTTGAAGGCCTGTGTCTGTTCAACCGGTGTTATATCATCGTAAAAATTAACGGCAGTTTTGGCGTCGACCCGGTTTTCTAACAGCGCATTCACTTTCAATACCCGACGCTCAACGCCCTTCGACACCTGGTATACCTCTCCCGCCTTTACTTCGTGCGAGGGCTTGATGTTATTTCCTTCCAACTTGACGCGCCCGGCTTTGCAGGCCTCAGCAGCTAATGTACGTGTCTTGAATGCCCGGATGGCCCACAAGTACTTATCGATCCGCAGCTTTTCTTTTTCGGCCATAATAATGTCCAAATTTAACAAGTTTTAAAGGACTATTACTCGCAAATTGAACATTTCGATAGGTAGAGGCCCGTTAACAAGGGCTTATAAATTGCTTAAAATTGATTTAATTTGCCTAAATATTATAAACTGATGCAGAACCTGAAGAAACTAATTGAGGAAGCCTGGCAGGACAGGAACCTATTGCAATACAACGAATACGTAACGGCCATTGATACTGTAATTCAAAAATTGGACAAAGGCGAAATGCGTGTGGCGGAACTGATCGGCACACGCTGGCATACGAACGATTGGCTGAAAAAAGCTGTGATACTTTATTTCCCAACGCGGCATATGAAAGAGATTGAAGTGGGTCCGTTTGTTTTTCATGATAAAATGAAGTTGAAAACGGATTACGCCAAAACCGGTGTCCGTGTCGTACCACATGCTATTGCCCGTTATGGTGCGTACCTTGCAAAGGGTGTGATCCTGATGCCATCGTATGTGAACATAGGCGCCTATGTAGATGAGGGTACAATGGTTGATACCTGGGCTACTGTAGGATCTTGTGCCCAGATCGGCAAGCATGTACATTTAAGCGGCGGCGTGGGTATAGGCGGCGTATTGGAACCGGTACAGGCAGCGCCCGTAATTATAGAAGACCATTGTTTTTTGGGATCGAGATCAATCGTGGTTGAAGGGATTCACCTGGAACAAGAGGTAGTATTAGGGGCTAACGTGGTGCTAACTGCATCGACCAAAATTATAGATGTAACCCACGAAAAGCCCCTTGAATATAAAGGCCTTGTACCAGCCCGATCGGTTGTTATACCGGGTTCATATACAAAAAAGTTCCCGGCCGGAGAATACCAGGTGC
>JABDGE010000015.1 GCA_013286235.1 Bacteroidota bacterium | reverse complement strand
TTTGAACTATCGCAATTAATAAAAGCGGCGACGGAAAAATTAGCCGATTATTCCCTGTGTCAATTTTTTATTTGATTATGGTTGCAAATCCGGCCAATAGCTGCATTTTTGAGATTAAATAACCAATTGATATGAGCAGCCGCAGATCATTTTTAAAAGCCGCGGGTATTGCCGCCTTGTCGACGCCGATTATAAAGGCCAAATTGTTTGCCGATGCCGTGTCAGGCAAATTGCCGGCCATTGGCGTTCAGTTGTACATGGTTAAGGAGGATATGGCAAAAGATGCGGCGGGCACGCTAAGCCTGCTGAGCAAAATGGGCTATACCCAAATAGAAAGCTTTGGCGGCGACAAAGGCATTTTTTGGGGAATGACCAACAAGGATTTCGGTACAGTGGCTAAATCCAATGGGCTTACCATGATCTCGAGCCACTACGCCGGCGACCAGGCCGGTTATGAACAAACAGCCGCCCTGGCAGCGGAGATCGGCATGAAATATTTGATTTACCCCTGGAAAGGCCCGCAAAAAACAATTGACGCTTTTAAAACAATCGCCGAAGAATTTAACGGGTATGGCGCCATCTGTAAAAAGAACGGCCTGCGCTTTGCCTACCATCCGCACGATTATCCCTATAAGCCCGTGGATGGACAATTGCCCATAGACGTGCTATTGGCCAACACCGATCCTGACCTCGTCGATTTTGAGATGGACTTTTATTATACCGTGACCGAGGGGCAGGACCCGGAAGCCTATATTAAAAAGTACAAGCCCCGGTTCAGGCTGTGCCACATGCGCGATGTTTTAAAAGAAAGGCTTCCCGCCGGCAGCGACGAGGAATCAGCCTGCGACCTGGGCACTGGCATTATTAATTACCCGCACCTGCTCTCAACCGGGCTGCACACTGGCATGAAGTATTTTTTTGTGGAACAGTCACGCTTCTTCCACGAAACGCCGCTGCAGAGCGCTAAAATTAACATCGACTATTTAAAGCAGATCAAACTTACCTGAGCAAACCATGAACGAACGGCAATTGATGCGCGGGATACGCATTTGGCTGATAATTTTCATCGTAGGCCTTGCCTTAAGCGGGATCACAGCTTTTCTTACCGAATCCGAACTGGCTTTTTTGTCGGCCCACGCCGGTACGTTTCCGGCAACAATGGGAGTATGGATCAATACCGTTTACCAGGCTGTTAAAACCACCAATCAAAATTATCCATACTTAAGTTATGGCACCGACTGGCTGGCATTCGGGCATTTGGTGATCGCCACCGTTTTTATTGGCCCCTTGAAAGACCCGGTAAAAAACGTCTGGGTATTGCAGTTTGGCATGATCGCCTGCGTCATGGTATTTCCGCTTGCATTTATTGCCGGCCCCATCCGCCACATCCCCTTTTACTGGCGTTTGATCGATTGCAGTTTTGGCTTCTTTGGCATTATACCGCTTTGGATATGTTACCGGATGATCAAAAAGCTGGAAGCATTACAGGCGGCAAACCATTAAATTAACCGGGATGTTATACGGCTATGCGGATCAAGCCTGGCGCATCAGCCTTCCGTCCTCCCACTGTACACAGTAATCATAGTGCCATAAATTCTAAAATCCTGTTCCGGCGAACGCTCATTGCCTAATTTCGTGTTTTGAATAATCATGACAAAACGAAATATCCGTTTAAGCATTCTCGACCAACCGCCCGTGCGTAAAGGCCTTACTGCATCCCAGGCCGTGCAGGAGACCGTTGCGCTTGCTAAATATGCCGACGAGCTTGGCTATACCCGTTTTTGGGTATCCGAACATCACAATACAGGCTCGCTCGCAGGCTCCACACCCGAGGTACTGATGGCGCACCTGGCCGGCGAGACCCGCGATATCCGCATCGGTTCCGGTGGGGTAATGATGCCTAACCATAGCGCCTTAAAGGTGGCCGAGAATTTCAGGATGCTGGAAGCCCTGTTTCCCGGCCGCATCGACCTCGGCATGGGCCGCGCACCCGGCACCGACCGGCTTACCGCCGCGATGCTCAATCCATCCAATCAATTCAGCGAGCAGGACTTTATTGAGCAATTGTATGATCTGCGAAACTATTTTCACGACAGGGGCGAACCCGGCACCCCGCAGGCAAAGGTAAGGGCCATACCCCAGGTAGGCACAGTTCCGGCAATGTGGCTGCTTAGCTCAAGCGGGCAGAGCGGGCTTTTTGCCGCTCATTTTGGCATGGGTTTTTCGTTCGCCCATTTTATCAATCCCAATGGCGGCCCCGAATCCGTAAAGGAATACAGGCAGCGTTTTCAGCCATCGGAAGACTTGCAACAGCCGGAAGCGAACATGGCTATATTCGTATTCTGTTCGGAAGACGAAGAAAAAATAAGACAGCACCAGGCCCTGATGGATTACCGGTTCAACCAGTTTGAAAAGGGAGCGGGCATTGTGCCCGTTGGCTATGACGACGTAAAAGACGCGGTCTATTCTCCCGCTGAACTGGAACGTATCCAGCACAACCGGCGGCGTGTGCTCACCGGTAATCCCGCTGAAATGAAAGAAAAGCTAAGCGCATTGGCCGATGCATACGATGTGGATGAAATCATCGCCGTTACCATTACCGAGCATTTCGAGGACAGGCTGACCTCGTATAAACTCCTGGCCGATGTGTTTGAGATCGAACAAAAACGTAACCACGAGACATTTTTTTAAACAATAAACCATGAAAAAATTCATAGTCGTGTTTCTACTCGCCGGCGCCATGGCCTTCGGCAACGGTGCATTGGCACAAACAGCACCGCATCCCTTAATCATCGAAGGCTACTACAAAGTAAAATGGGGATATGCTGATGAGTTTATCGCGTTATGGAAGAAGAACCATTACCCCCTGTTAAAGAAATTGCAGCAAAAAGGCGATATCCTAAGCATTGTAGCCGAAACCCCGGTTTTGCACAGCAGCGAAGACAGCCGGTGGGATTTTAAGGTGGCTATAACCTTTAAAGACGAGCATACTGCCCTGGACTACAGCATCGTCGACCCCTATAAAAAAGAACTGTACCCCGACCAGGAAAGCTATGGGAAAGCAGAACAGCACCGCTTTGAATTACTGATTTCCCATTGGGACGTAATTGTGGAGCCGGTATCGCTGCCGGAATGAGCGGGGAATCTATAAAGTGGGTTTAGTTGCACCAGGAAGGAAACATCCAGGTGAGATCAACTCCGCAATATGCATGAGTTTTGGTACGCAGATTTCTGCAAACACAAATTGTCATAAATACTTTATATTTGTATAGTAAAACTATTCCCAATGAGTGATCAGGATTTAAAAAAGCTGTCTGATTTGGCTAAGGAAAAACTTAAAGCAGGCAGGACGAGAGAGCAGGCACTGCAAAGTTTTATAGATGCAGGTATAATGAATGAAAAAGGAGAGTACACAAAACCTTATGCCATTTTAGAAACGTTGGTGAAAAAGTCCTGATGTACGATTCACGGCCTAACCTGATCATCGGTTTTCATGGCTGCGAAGATGCTGTGAAACAAAATCTCATTAATAATTCCGATTCTATCCAAATTAGCCAGAAGCCGTATGATTGGCTCGGGCATGGCATGTATTTCTGGGAAAACAATTACGACCGGGCGTTGGAATGGGCTGATAACAAGAAGAAGCGCGGCGAGATCGAAACGCCTGCGGTGATTGGAGCCGTCCTTCAATTGGGGTATTGTTGTGATTTGTTGGATTCGAGGTATGTGCAGGTACTAAAAGACTACTACCGATTAATGGTTGCCGACTATAAAGTAGTCGGCCAGGAACTGCCGGAAAACAAAGACCTTAAGAACGATCTTCATAAAGATAAAATACTTAGAGTACTCGATTGCAGGGTTATCGAGTATATGCATTCCGAAATTCATAAGAAATATCAAAATGATATAAGCCTTAAAGGTTTTAGCGATCTGAAAATCTTTGAATCTACCCGTTGCGTATTTACCGAAGGCGGCCCGGCTTATGAGGGTGCCGGCATTTTTGAGAAAAGCCATATACAAATTTGCATCCGTAACCCCGACTGTATCAAAGGCTTTTTTAATCCGAGAAAAGGCACTCCCTTTAATAGATGGGTTAAGGGAAAGATCCCGAATTAATTTTAGTAAATACACTATCGCGTCGTTTTGTTATATTTGGTTCACCCCAAAACTTTAACAATAAAACCTTAAACGATGAGAGCTTTTGTCATTATCTTAGTTATCGCGGTTTTTATGTGGTCGCTGAATGCCTGCGAGTCCTCCAAAATGGATAGTCAATCTGCAAGCGCCACAACACCCAGCAAGGACAGCCTGATCAAACGCGGCAGCTACCTCGTTGCGACTATCGGCTGCAACGACTGCCACTCACCGAAAAAGATGGGGCCTAACGGACCTGAAGTTATTCCCGAAAAAATGCTGTCGGGTTTCCCGGCAAACGCGCCCGCCCCGGTTGAGAGCGCGGACGCGCTTAAAAAAGGCCTGATCGTATTTAGCGCCGACCTCACTGCAGCCGCCGGTCCCTGGGGAACAACCTTCGCAGGTAATATAACTTCTGACGCAACCGGGATCGGTAACTGGAAAGAAGAACAATTTAAGAACGCCCTGCGCCATGGGAAATACAAGGGATTGGATGCCGAAAGGATGCTGATGCCGCCAATGCCCTGGGATGATCTGCGGAATTTGAACGACGAGGATATTGAAGCGATTTTTTATTACCTCAAATCAACCAAACCGGTTAATAATGTGCCGCCCGCTTTTATTCCGGCGGGGAAGGGTTAAGATTTAAACCCTGCTCTAACCCGTTTTAGCGGCCGGTAAATTTATCTTTCACCAAATTTAGCAGCATGAAAAAGCTCCTTTTATTTCCCCTTTTGATTATTGTTAACACTGCGTTTTCGCAGGCTGACACGTCAATCATAAAATTTATCAATCCTTCTGTTTTGGCCGCTCCGCATGGCTACTCCCAGACAGCGCAGATTGAACTCGGCAATTGCAAAATGGTCATCATATCCGGCCAGGTGGCCTTTGACAATAAAGGCGCCCTTGTGGGAAAAGATGATTTTGAAAAACAAGCCGAACAGGTATTTCTAAATCTCAAAAATACCGTTGAAAGTGCGGGCGGCGCCATGGACAATGTTGTCAAACTTGGAATTTACGTTGTTGATATGAGCCAAATCCAAACGCTGAGGGCTGTGAGGGATAAATTCGTCAACCTAAAGCGTCCGCCGGCAAGCACCCTGGTCCAGGTGAATAAATTGTTTCGGGACGATGTATTGATCGAGGTAGAGGCGACGGCTATTATCCCGAACAAGAAGTAAATAAACAGAAGAATTGTTGAATGAGCTTTAGATAGACACTCGAACCATGCAGGCGGGCAGCTTTTTAATACCTGGTAATCACGTCGCGATATATGTCCGGGCTACTGCATAGGCTACCGTTTTTGAGAGAGATTGGGATCACGGTGCTGGTGGACTATGGCTATAATCACCAACTCACCAGCAGTTTCATTAACGTAAAAATGTATGCCGTATGGGAACACATGGCAAAGGGCTGTTCGCACATTTCGATATTTGATTTCGTAATGCAGGGGATTTTTCTTCAGCCGGCCGAGCGTTTGATTCACATCTTCGGCAAAGCGTTTTTCCAAACCGGGCTGTTGTTTAAAATACCAGCCTTTGGCCTCCCGAACATCGCGCTTTACCTGGTCATAATAAGTAAGCCGCCAGTTCATTGGTTAATCGTGCTCACGGTCAAGTTCCGCAATCAAGCTGTCTATACGCAGTATGCGCGAAGGGTCTTCGCTGATGGATTGCAGGCGAGCATCGATAAGTTGCTTCTGCCAGTCAGGTAGCATATAGTTCGATGCTTCCAGGTCGGGATACTTACGTTTTAACTCCTCCCATTCGTCAATGGGCAGCTGTACAGCTACCACATGACCGTTCTCGTCCGATAGATATTGCAAACTCATAAAACAAATATACAAAACCTTTGCGTTGCAGTTTTTTTTAGCAAGAAATTAACAAATTCAGCTATCCGAACAGGAATCAAATATGTCAAATAACTTAATATCAGCTGTTTACACTAATATTTTCGGCATAAATACCGTGTGATTTTCGTGTGATTTTGCTTGTTTTTCGTGTGAACGCCATGTGAATTCCGTGTGAATGGTGTGTGAATTCCGTGTGATTTTTTTTGGGATTCACACTGTGCCTCGTCCTGAAATAGGTTTAGGGTGATGGAAAATAGCTGCTGCGGGCGAGGAATCTATTGCCCGGTCAATGCAGGTTTATTGTCAGGTTAATGCTATATTTTTACCTGATTATTGCCGGGAATTGACGGCTAATGCGGGGTTAATGCTACATTTTTTGCGTGGTTGTTGTTGTTAATTTTGATAAACCGATGCATTAGCGCACTTCACGGAGACGCAAAATATTGCGTCTCTACGGCCGAACTGAATCATTCCGGATGAATGTTTAATATGTCAAAGAACTAATTATCAGCTATCTACAGCTATTTTTTTAAGATGAACAGGGCATTTACCGCCCGCTTTTGTTATCCTTTCTGTGTACTTTCGATGTACTTTCCGTGTACTTTTGAGCTACTTTCGTGTACTTTTGAGGTACCTGCCTCATCTCTCACGCTTCTTAGACGCTTTGCTATCCCCTCCGCTACCTCCTCCGCTAAAGCTACGGCGGTCGAAGAATGCTATGGCGATTGAAAACAAAAGTGACAGCGCCAGAAGAATTTTTGCAGCCCGGATCCTACCCAAATGCCGGATGAAACTGTTAACCAGCATAGACCCAAACCGAGCTTTTGCGAAGTAGCATTTAGCAACCCCTTACAAAAGCAGCAGTTGAACGACAACGCTAATTTTCATTTTGTAATCCCTAACAAAAATGCCATATGGTTTTGACGAAAAAAAATTGAGTTTTCGTGAGGGTACAATAACTGTAACGTCACGTAACACTACGAGTTACGTGACGAAAATACTTTCGTGAGGTTTTTATGCTGTAGCAGAAGGCTTTAGGCGTATAATATACGGATTTGGAGGTACTGGAAAAGAGCGGCGGGTTTTTGAGCCCGACGCATGAGTGGTGCCGTAATATTGCAAATTGGGAAAGTCTGCTGAAAATTGTTTGGGAACGTCAGCGGGACGCTGACAGGGGGAGGGAACCGGCGAGGAACGAAGCAGCCCCATTTGGCCTTTGCCCGACATTCGCGCCTGGAAAGTGAAACCAGGTATTTTCACCCTTGTGTCAATAGACCTTCCTTAGATAACCTGCACTTATTATTATATTTAAAAATTCATACCCACTAAGTCGCAATCTCCAACCCGCTTCTTCAAGCAGTTTATTTATTTTAATTCTTGCATGAGCTTCATTCTTCATTTATGAACTATCGATGATAGCAAATAAGGTCCATCGGTTGCTTAATTTCTGGCTCTGGATATTTATCAAAAATATCAAAGTTTTTGAATATCTGTTTAATTGCTTCATGACTTGACCTTATTTGCTCGCGTCTATGTCTGGGAACGCCTATCAAGGCGGTCGAACGCAGCATAACGCGAAGCTTATGCGATCGTTTCGCACACTTATATCCTTGTGGGGCTGCGTGTCCTTGCTTCACATACATCCAATTGCGCAGACAGTGCCTGCGCAATTTGCGATGGAGTGTAATATAGAAGCATCTACGCAATTTCGGTGAATGTACCAATCAATTTTGCTGGGTCGGGCTTAATCAGGCCTACCAATCGTCGGCATCAACCCCTCATAAACACATTCCCCTCTGCCATTCCAAATTGCCGGATTGGGATAATAGCGGCGGTATTTGGTGCGGTATTCAAATGGGCCTATCTTAGTCTAAAACGACGCCCGGTGACGGTGCGGACACTGGCGGGAATTGCTTGCTGCGGTGTGGTTCTGACGACATTTTACACATTGATTTGCATTTGTAGAGGTGGCTTCGTTCCTCGCCATGACGATATGGCGGCGTGCAATCAAAAAACAAATCGGTGTAATCATCCCCACAATTTGCAGCACCCGTTTTCGTTTCGCATCTTAGCGGACTATTTTTTTCCCGATTGAGATGAAGTTGAAATTTAAAGTTCTTTTTGTTGCTGTTGCATTTTTAACGCTTGGCGGCGCGGTTTCTGCCCAGCAGGTAAAGAAAAAGGCGGCGGCCACCAGCCCTAAACCTGCACCAACCGCCGCACAAGGCGCCGCCGCAAAACTGCCAACCGATGCCGAAGTGCTCACAGGCAAACTGCCCAATGGCTTAACTTATTATATCCGCAAAAATACCGAGCCCAAAAACCGGGCGATGCTGTACCTCGTTACTAAAGCGGGCTCGGTATTGGAAACCGACGACCAGCAGGGCCTGGCGCATTTTACCGAGCACATGGCTTTCAATGGCACGCGCGATTACCCAAAAAATGAGCTGGTGAATTATTTGCAGAAATCGGGCGTAAAATTTGGCGCCGATTTGAACGCCTACACCTCCTTTGATGAAACCGTGTACCAGCTGCCCTTGCCAACCGACAGCGCCAAAGTTTTTGCCAATGGCTTAAACATCCTGGCCAACTGGGCTGGCTACCAAACGTTCGACCCGGCTGAAATCAATTCGGAAAGAGGCGTGGTTTTAGAAGAAGCACGGGCACGCGGCAAAAATGCCGAGGAGCGCTTAAGGAACCAAACCTGGCCGGTGCTGCTCAATAACTCGAGGTATGCCGACCGCATACCAATAGGCAAAGAAGACATCATTACCAATTTTAAACCCGAAACCATAAAGGCTTTTTACCATGATTGGTACCGCCCGGACCTGCAGGCGGTGATCGCCGTTGGCGACTTTGACCCCGCGGCTGTATTGGCGGCAATAAAAAATGATTTTTCGCCGCTCACCAATCCCGCTAATGAAAAACCCCGCACTTATTATACCGTGCCCCCAACGCCCGGCACCGTGGTTAAAATAGCGACCGACAAAGAGTACCCGCACACGCTGGCGGAGATAGTAGTAAAACATCCGCAAACCGTGGTTAAGACCTATGCCGACTACCTTCAGAGCATGAGGGTGCAGCTGTTTAACCAAATGCTGAATGCGCGGATAAGCGAACTGATGGATAAAGCCAGCCCTCCGTTTTTGTATGGACAGTCATCGTACGGGCCGTTTACCGGCCGGATGGACGCCTTTATTACCGTGGCTGTGGCTAAGCCCGGCGAACTGGAAACGGCCGTAAAATCGGCTGTGGCCGAAACCGAAAGGGTGCGCCAATTCGGCTTTACTGTAACGGAACTGGAGCGCGCCAAACAAAACGCATTGGAAGCCATCGGCCATGCCTATAACGAACGCGATAAAACGCAGTCGAGCCGCTTTGTGGCCGAGTACATGCAAAACTTTTTGACCGGGCAGGCTATACCTGGAATTTCATTTGGCTATAATTTTTACATAAATCAAATCAGTAAGATCACCCTGGAAGAGCTGAATGCCATGGCCGGAAAATTTGTAAGCGATCAGAACCGGGTGGTTATTGTTGAAGCGCCCGATAAGGACAAAGACAAGCTGCCCAACGAACAAACGATACTGACCTGGATAAGCGATGCCGGTAAAAATTTAAAGCCTTATATCGACTATACAACCGACAAGCCGCTGCTGGATAAACTGCTGCCGGCCGGCAAAATTGTAAGCTCGGTTGCCGACAGCAGCATTGGGACCACGACCTTAACACTGAGCAACGGCGCCACCGTTATTTTGAAGCCGACCCAGTTTAAAAACGACCAGGTACTGATCAACGGCTACAGCTTCGGCGGAACTTCGCTGGCAAGCGACCAGGACTTTAACTCGGCCGATATGGCTGCCGGGGTAATTGGCGGAAGCGGGATCGGTGATTTTTCGAAGCCAGAGCTGGATAAAAAGCTCAGTGGTAAAAATGTGCGGGTAACGCCTTATATCAGTGACAATACGGAAGGCATATCGGCGAGCACCTCGCCGAAGGATTTTGAAACGGCCATGCAGCTGATCTACCTGTATTTCACCCATCCGCGCAAAGACCCGGATATCTGGCAGTCGACCATCAACCAAACCAAATCGGTGCTGTCCACCCGCAGCCTTGACCCGCAAAGCGTATTTGGCGACACCGTTACAGCTATACTGAGTAACCATAATTTCAGGCAGATGGTGATAACCCCCGCCGCGCTGAATTCCGTTAGCCTTGACAAGGGCTTTGCATTTTTCCAGGACCGCTTTGCAGATGCCAGCCGGTTTACGTTTACCCTTGTGGGCAATATCGATGTAGGCGTTATAAAGCCCTATATTGCCGCCTATTTGGGCAGCCTGCCGTCGACCAATTCAAAAGAGACTTACAAGGACCTTGGCATTCGTCCGCCTGCCGGACAGATCACCAAAACGGTATACAAAGGCATTGGCAATAAGGCGGCGGTGCAGTTGGTGCTTAGCGGGGATTATGAATACAACGATGCCAATAACATGCAGATCGATGCCCTGGAATCTATACTGCAGATAAAGCTGAACGAACGCCTCCGCGAAAAGGAAGGGATGGTTTATTCACCCTCGGTTAAAGCGGATTACAACAAGATCCCTGAGAGCAGGTATGGGTTTACTATTTATTTTGAATGCGCGCCGGAGAACGTGGATAAGCTGATTGCCGCTACCCTTGACGAAATTGACAAGCTGAAACAAAACGGCGCCACCACAACCGATATACAAAAGTTTGCCATAACCGACGCACGTTCGACCCAGGTGCAGCTGAAGGAAAATATTTTCTGGGCGGGCTACTTAGCCGCTGCCAACCAAAACGGCGAAGACCCGGATGCAATATTGAAGCATGTGGGCAGTCTGGACAATGTGACCCCACAAAGCACAAAAGATGCCGCCAACAAATACCTGAGCGGGAATAATTTGATCAAGTTTATTTTGCTGCCGGAGAAGAAGTAAGGGGTGTTTTTTAAATGGCGTATTTGCGTTATGTGATTTGTCTTTTCTCAAAACCGTGAGCGTGTTGTGGGGGCGCAAATAACGCGTGGGATGTGGTTGTGGGGACACAACCACCGGAGGGGAGGTTTCAAAAAAAATTTAACAGGTGTTTATAGCTTCGGCCTACGGGAATGTTCTCGCCGTTGATCAGCACCACCTTGTTGCTTTCAACCTGTTTTATCTTGCTATTGGTTACGAGGTATGATTTGTGGATACGCAGGAAGTGCCTTTGCGGGAATAACTCTTCGACCGTTTTTAAGGAGCCTTTCACAATAATTTTACCTTCATCGGTATAAATAACCGAATAATCTTTTAAGCCCTGTATGTAGCAGACCGCTGCGATCGGTGTCTTGAGCTTTTTTGTGCCGGATTTTAGGAACAGGTATTCGTCGTCTTTTTTAGTATTTACAAACGCAGGCGCCTTGCTAAGTTCCTGCTGCAGTTTGATCAGCTCTTTGCGCTGCTCGTACCAGTCGAGGCTTAATTTAAAGGCGACGGTGAGCAGCAGGTACCATGCAGTTGTGATAAAATTGAAGGGGATATTGTGCCAAAAATCGCGGTAGGACAGCGCGCCTATTACAAAGCCGTACAGGTAAATGTCGTACAAGCTTTGCAGGCTGACATACAAGCTTAGCGATACGATCAGCAGGGTAAAATACGCAAGATATTTTTTTGCCGGGAAGTAGTGCGGTATGAGGTAATACAGGTGTAGCCAGGCCAGCGATATAATAAGAAAAAGCCTTACTGCGGTACATTCGGCAAAGTGGCCCAGCCCGGCCTTTCGGATGAGGTAACTCCTGTCGTACAAAAATATGAGGGTAATGATCAGCCAGTACGCCAGGTTTAATAACCGCTTTTGGAGGGACCATTTCATAAGCTTGAACTATCCGGTAATCATCTGATCAAAAATCGGTATAAATCAGATAAACGACGAATTCAATCGACCAACGTCAAATTTAGTAGATATCTGTAGAGAGCCAAGAACCAGGAAGGAAGTAGCGGTGGCAGGAGGAAGAGCCAAGAGCCAAGAACCAAGAGCCAGGAAGGAAGTGGCAGTGGCAGTAGGAAGAAGCAAGAATCAAGAGTCAAGAGCCAGGAAGGAAGTGGCAGTGGCAGGAGGAAGAGACAAGAGCCAAGAACCAAGAGCCAGGAAGGAAGTGGCAGTAGCAGTGGCAGTGGCAGGAGGAAGAACCAAGAGTCAAGAGGAAATTGGCCTGAATTTAGCTGCTCATCCTGGTTCCTATCAGCTGGCGCGGGATTGATGCGCATTGGTTATGACGAAGTACGTCTGTTAATTCGGTCGTTAGTCTACTTTATTTTACTATATCTGCCAGGCAAGTTAATCTTGTACCAAAGGAAAAGAACGCATTTTTCAGCTATCGGCATCGCCGTTTATTTCTTAAAAAAATTCGTCATGAAAAAAATACCTGGATTTATTGTTATCGTTTTTATCGCTATCCTATCAGCAACTGCTCAATCGGGCGTTAAAACAGTTTCAAAGGAAAGCGATACGGCCAACGTAACAATATCCGCCTGGTACATCCTCCATGTGGATACGGCTAATCTTTCGGAATATGATGTGAAAATGTTTCTATACAATGCTCCGGCAAATTTCCAGCTGGCCATGGCAACACATCATGAATATGATGATCGCTTTTGGAGATATGTCCGGGATTTCAGGGTTGAAACCGACCCCGGGAAGGCCGGCAGTTTTATCCGGCGGGACAGTGCATTGTGGGATATATCCATAGCAGGGCGAAATGCGGTTATCAGTTACAGGATACAGCTGCCACGTTCAACGCCCGGGCCAAGGCCTTCCCAACGCCCTTTTTTAACGAGCCAGGGAGGATTGGTCGGGGGCATACAATCGTTTATGTATATCGTTGGGCAGCCTGCAATGTCTTCGCACGTTACCTTTCAGCTTCCCGCCGGCTGGCGCATCGCCACCGGGTTGGAACCCACCAATAGCACTACCACTTTTTTTGCTCCCAATGCCCGCTTTCTTTTGGATTGCCCGGTATTGATCGGGCAATTTTGGGATCGATATTTTAGTATTGACGGCGTGCCGCACAGGGTGGTGTACTGGCCGTTTTCACGCGCTTCCTCATTCGACACTTTATCGCTGACGAAAACCATTAATCGTATCGTGCAACAGGACGTACAGTTATTTGGTGTTATACCTCACCGGGATTATACCTTTCTTCTGGAGGATAATGCTTTTGGCGCCTTAGAGCATCTGAACTCGGTTACCATTGGCGCCCCCGATTCGGTCCTGGCTGCTGATACGGCGGGTTTGAACGGAGAGATCGCCCATGAATTTTTTCATACCTGGAATTTGATGCGAATGAGGCCGGTGGAGTATACGGATGTGAACTACGGGCCACAGGAACAATCTGCCGGGTTATGGTGGAGTGAGGGCCTCACGATGTTTTATGCAGACCTTACGCTGCGGCGTGCAGGGCTTCCGGCATATGATTCAACCCGCGTGAGCCATTTGGAGCGATTAATAACAGGTTATTTTTCGTCCCCGGGCAATACGCGTTTTTCTCCTGAACAGGTTAGTCTGACTTCAAATAAGCCCCCGGGCGCCCTGGGCGATTATAGTGCGAGTGTTCATTTACAGGGCGAGCTTATAGGCGCCATGCTTGACCTGATCGTTCGTGGTGCAACCGGTGGACAAAATTCTATGGATAATGTAATGCGAAAAATGTATGAACGCTTTGCCAGCAAGGGGTTTACAGGAGTTGATGTCGAGCAAACTGTAAAGGATATATGCAAATGTAACGTGCATGTTTTTTTTGATGACTACGTGCGTGGAAATAAAACCATTGACTTTAATGCCTACCTGAAAATAATTGGTCTGAATTTAACTTTATCATGGATTACAGCGCTCAACGCTGACGGGAGTCCCGCCCCTGACCTGCGTGTTTATTCCTGGCAGGCAGCCGACGGGACGATAAGGTTGGGAATTACGGACCCGACAAGTTGCTGGGCAAAAGCCGGGCTTCATACCAATGACCAAATACTTGCTGTAAATGGTTCACCAATAAAAAATAGCAAAGATTTTCGGGCGATACTAAACAAATCTCAGGTCGGCGAGCGTTTGATGGTGGAGGTACAGCGGCCGGCAGGAACCTGGAAAGCTTCGGTTACTTTGTCGGGCTATCAATTGCCTAAGCCGGTTATCAGTAAAATTAGCCAATCAACTGAATTGCAGCGGAGATTATTTGACCAATGGTTTGCCGGAAGTAAGTAGCAGTCAGCGTTTGCAATAAATCCATCTGAATGCTTTTTCTCCCGCGAACCTGTATAAGGCCCAGGGCAAACGCATCTAAATTTATATGGCCCAAGATGTCAGGCCGACGGTATGATTAATTCTTTTTTTTGTAAACGCCAGAGCCTTTACATAATTATGGACATATTCCATTGTAAGCAAGGCTCTTATCTTTAAACAAAAGGCCATGGCCCGAAGCAAATTCCTCGTAAAACCCGCAGACACACCCTCCATGGGAGTCGTTCGGACCTGACCCCTTCTCAAGAGGGGAATCGGAAGCGCGTCGATAATTTAGATGCGTTTTCCCTGGTATAAGGCCACCATTTTAATGAAAATCCTCGTTATTATTGTATTTTACAGTGATGATTACACCAGGGGAAGGCGTTATACAGCAATGGTACCAGCAAAAGAACTGGCAGCAGTTTCCTTTCCAGGGTGAAATGATGCAGGCCTACCTGGGCGGTTATTCCGGCCTGTTGAATGCGCCCACCGGCAGCGGTAAAACCTTTGCGCTTTTCCTGCCTTTTTTGGCGGATTTTATTAATAAACACCCGGAAGACTGGCAAACGAAAACTAATAACGGTCTGCTAATGCTGTGGATCACCCCGCTGCGGGCCCTTACCAACGACATCAAAAAAGCCATGCAGGAGGCCTGCGACGAGATCGGCCTGCCCTGGAAAATAGCCACCCGCACCGGCGACACGCCCGCCGCCGAAAAACAGGCCCTAAAGAAAAAACTGCCGGAAGTGCTGCTCACCACGCCCGAAAGCCTGCACCTGATGATGGCGCAGAAGGAATATCCAAAGCTGTTCCAAAGCCTGCAGGTGGTGGTGACGGATGAGTGGCATGAATTATTAGGTACGAAGCGTGGGGTACAGGTGGAGCTCGGCTTGTCGCGACTTAAAGCAGTTGGCAGTGAGCAGTTGGCAGTTGGCAGGGAACAGTTTGCAGTTGGCAGTGAGCAGTTGGCAGTTGGCGACGGGGGGTTGGCAGTTGGCAGGGAACAGTTTGCAGTTGGCAGTTCTCGGTTGGCAGTGGATAATGCGCAGTTGGCAGATGAAAATCCTTCACAGCAAATACCAAATGTCAGGCCGGGGACAAAAAGTATTCCACCGGCGGAATATAGACTGCAAACCGCAAACCTGAAACTGCCAACTGCAAGCCAACTGCCAACTGAAAGCAAACTGGAAACTGCCAACCGCCAGCTGAAAATATGGGGTATCAGCGCCACCATCGGTAACCTGGAGGAAGCCGCGGAAGTATTGCTGGGCAATGACTTCCCGCCGGAGCGGATCAAAATGGTGCGGGCGAACGTGGGAAAGAAACTGGAGATAAAGTCTGTGATACCTGAAAATATCGAGAGCTATTCCTGGTCGGGGCATATCGGTTTGAAGATGCTGCCGCAAGTGATGGAGATAGTGGCTAAAAGCGTTACCACGCTGATATTTACCAATACCCGTTCTATGGCCGAGATATGGTACCACGCCATTTTGGACAATTACCCGGAATATGCCGGGATAATGGCCATGCACCATGGTTCGCTGGATAATGAGCTGCGCAACTGGGTAGAGCAGGCGCTGCATGCCGAAGCATTGAAGGTGGTGGTGTGCACTTCGAGCCTTGATCTTGGCGTGGATTTTCGCCCTGTGGATACAGTTGTACAGGTGGGCAGTCCGAAAGGTGTTGCGCGGTTTATGCAGCGTGCCGGCCGCAGCGGGCATTCTCCGGGCGCGGTATCGAAAGCATGGTATGTGCCCACGCATTCGCTGGAGCTGCTGGAAGGCGCGGCCCTGAAGGATGCTATTAAACGCGGCATATTTGAAAGCCGCGACCCGATGCTGCTCACGATGGATGTGCTGATCCAATACATGGTAACGCTGGCAGTGTCGGACGGATTTTACCCCGATAAACTGTTTGCCGAGGTAAAAACCAGCTTCGCCTTTGCCGACCTGAAACGAAGCGAGTTTAACCTGTTGCTCGATTTCATTACTACAGGTGGGAAAACGCTTGCCCAATACGACGAGTTCCTGAAGGTGGAAATAGAGAACGGCCTTTATAAAGTGAATAACCGGCGCGTGGCCATGCGGCACCGGTTGAGCATAGGCACCATTACCAGCGAGCTGAGCATACGGGTAAAATGGCTCAGCGGGGGCAGCCTGGGAACGATCGAGGAATCGTTTATTTCAAAATTGAAGCCTGGGAATACGTTTTGGTTTGCGGGGCGTTCGCTGGAGTTTATCCGGATAAAGGAAATGACGGCTTACGTAAAAAAATCGAACGCTAAAAAAGGGATGATCCCCAGCTGGAACGGCGGCAGGATGCCTTTGTCCTCGCAACTCGCGGCGGTATTCAGGGACAAACTGGACGAGGTTGCTTTAGGAACCGCCTATGACGAGGAGGTAGTAGCGTTGGGTCCCCTGTTTGAGCTGCAATCGCAGCTGTCCCACCTGCCGCAAAGTCATGAGTTTTTGATCGAGTCGTTTAAAGCAACCGATGGTCATCATTTGATATTTTATCCTTTTGAAGGGCGGCTGGTGCATGAAGGCATGGCGTCGCTGCTGGCTTACCGCATCAGCAAGATAAAGCCGGCCAGTTTTTCCATCGCCATGAACGATTATGGATTTGAGCTATTGGCGGATGAAGACATCCCCATTGAAAAAGCGCTGGAGGACGCCGGTTTTTTTTCGATCGGCAACCTGCTGGAGGACATACAGCATAGCCTGAACGCCAATGAAATGGCGCGGAGACGTTTCAGGGACATTGCCCACATTGGCGGACTGGTATTTACCGGCTATCCCGGTCAGCCGATGAAGAATAAGCACCTGCAGGCATCTACCTCGCTGCTGTTTGAAGTTTTTAATGAATACGAGCCGGACAACCTTTTAGTAAGGCAGGCCTATAATGAGGCGCTCGCTTTTCAGCTTGAAGAATTCAGGCTGCGGGCGGCGCTGCAGCGCATAGAGGGGCAAAACATCATTCTGAAAAATATTGAACGGCCGACGCCCTTTGCCTTCCCGATCATGGTTGACAGTTTGGGCCGCGAACGGCTTACCACCGAGCCGTTGGAAGAGCGGATAGCAAAAATGGCCCGGCAATATGGGACTGATGATGCAGAACCAAAAGTTGAAACGAGGAAAACGCGGAAGCCGGGAATCGTGCGTAGAAAGGGATTGTGAGCTCCGACAGGCGAATTGCCTGTCCTTTTGGGCAATCCTCCCCAAAACCCGCAATTTTTTTGCTACCTTGTACCGTTTTAGAAAATATAGTGACATTCAGGGATTTTAATTTCAACGAGCAGTTGATGGAGGGCGTTTTAAGCATGGGTTTTGTTACCCCTACGCCCATACAAGCCGAAGCTATTCCGATAATCGCAGCAGGAGACGACATTATTGCCTGCGCCCAAACCGGTACCGGCAAAACGGGGGCTTACCTGCTGCCAGTGCTGGAGCATATCAGCAAAAGCAACCGGCACCAGATCAATACGCTGATTTTAGCGCCTACACGGGAGCTGGCCCAGCAGATCGATCAGCAGGTGGAGGGTTTGGCCTATTTTACTGGCGTAACGTCCATTGCCATTTTTGGCGGCGGCGACGGCATTGCTTACGAGCAGCAGCGCCGGGGCATCGAAAACAATGTAAACATCATCATTGCGACACCAGGGAGGCTCATCGCCCACCTCAATTCAGGCGTACTAAAGCTCAATCACCTTAGCCATCTAATACTCGACGAAGCCGACCGGATGCTGGACATGGGCTTTTACGACGACATTATGAAAATAGTGAGCTACCTGCCAAAGAAACGGCAGACGCTCCTGTTTTCGGCTACGATGCCCGGCCGGATCAGGACGCTGGCTAAAACCATTCTGAATCATCCCAAACAAGTAAATATCGCCCTTTCGCAGCCGGCTGTCGGTATCGATCAGCAGATCTATAAGGTACATGATCCGCAAAAGACGCCTTTGTTATTGTCGCTGTTGAAAAACGGCGGTTATACAAGCGTTCTCATTTTCGCGTCAAAAAAAGACCTTGTAAAATCGCTTGCCCGCGACCTGAAATCAGCGCATATCAACACCAGCGCCTTTCATTCAGACCTCGAACAGCGGGAGCGCGAAGAATTATTGCTGGCCTTTAAAAACAGGCAGTTGCCGGTTATCGTAGGTACCGACGCCCTTTCGCGGGGTATCGATGTTGAAGGGATAGACCTGGTGATCAATTACGACGTACCGGGTGATCCGGAAGACTATGTACACCGCATCGGCCGTACTGCACGCGCTGAAACCACAGGTACTGCGATCACTTTTGTGAACCACCGCGACGAGCGCCGCCTTAAGAGCATTGAGCAGCTGATTGAAAAGCCCATCCGCCTGATGGAAGTCCCCGACAGCCTGAAAGGTATAGCCGACAAACCCGCGGAACACAGTGCAAACCGGCGCCCGAACGGGAACAGGAGATGGGGAAATAATAATAATAAGTCCCAGGGAAAGAGCCGGCAGCAATAATTCAACACTAACCAGTGTCCTTCTTATTCAGCTTCGGCAATTTTGGGTTTGCCGCGTCTTTTGCGTTCGATAAAGTTAACAATCAGTCTTGGGCTGGTGATCATGAAAAAGCTGATGAACACTTTTACCAGGCTGAAGATGATCCATGTCGCCCCGGGATAATCTTTAAAACCCCTTAATTCGTTTATTTGCTTGTAGTAGTAGCCATACAATTCTTTCAGGAATAGGGGCAGGCTATCGATAAACATCACTAGTCCGGTCACAATGACCGCTATGTATAATATTGAGGAACGATGCATTTTGAATTCAATCTCATCTTTATGGAATAAGCGTTCCAATGAAAGCACATCGATAAGCCGATCTGGCCTGAACAGAAACGCAATCAGCATAAAAAGAAAAACACTAAACGTTAATAAAAGAACCGAAAGTGCGATCCACGCCTCACCTCTTCCTCCGTATTGCCCGCCGGCACTGAAAAGCACTACTATCTCCGAAAAGAAAGTGGGTACGAAATACAATATCTGTACAAGAATGTAAAGGCCAAATATTTTTAATACGATGGTCCAAAAAGTTCGAAGTGACATGATGGTTAAGATTGATCAGTTAAATGTAGGGAAATAAAGCAAGAATTAGTTGCTTCAAAACAACCACATTATTTCATCTCGATTTGGGTTCAAATAACACACCCAAGAAAGAGCAGAAACAATGGGCAAGTCAAATAAAGCTGTCTTTTGCAAGATTACTAAAAAAACAATGACTGTTGGCGATTGTCCCAAAGACAGACAATTAAGACCTGACTTTCGTAAACTTTATAAAGCAATGAACACTTTCTATGCAAAACACATCGCCTGATTTGCAAACTTTCGTCGAAAACACCTTAAATAAAAGGGTTTTGAGATATCTTCTGAAGGCAGCTTAACCATTTAGTTTCGAACTTCGATACAAATTGATCGCCCCATCCCGCCTGTAATTGAGATATGACGACATCATATGTTTCTTCTGCTTCAGGAGAGAACCTGATCCCGAAACTCATTTTTTAGTAAAGTGTTTTTCTTTAAATTCTTCAAGTGAAATTGTTTGTCCGTCTTCATATTGACGGATACTTTTTTCGATGCTCTTTGCAATATGCGGGGGTATAGTAACGGATTGCGGTTCAAATGGAACTCTTAAAGCTTTCAAAACCGCTTTAACAGTTTTCAATTGTTCGGCACTTTCGGGATGCACTAAAATGGACTCCATAAAACAAAAATAACGAATTCGTTTAATATTTCACGGGCCGGATTAAATCAAATTTTTGCCTTTGCCGGTGTTATTCATCAACAAATCTCCGGCCATAATGGCGTGAGCTTAATTAACTCATCGGGCGGCTTGGAGGTCCTAAATAAAAACTGTCCAGTTGATTAGCATGTGTAGCGGTCGCTTTCCCGAAGGGTCGGGACAGGCTGTTCCTCGCGATGATGGTCGGTGATAACGCTACGCCATATCTTCCATGCCGTATTGCTTCAGCACCTCAATCGGTACGCCCTTCCATTGATTGGGCGAGTTACCGACATAACCGAGGTCTTCGATGCCCATTTTGGTGGTAAAAAAGCCGGTCGCTGTGAGGTTGCGCATCAGGTTGAAAAAGGCAACGCCTTGCTGCATTTCAGGCTTGGCCTTTGCGGGATAAGCAATTTCGGTCACCATTTCGATCTGCTGGGCGGAACTTACATCCACAAACGATTTGCCGTAGCGGTTAAGGCATTGCACATCCAGCCAGCGGAGACCACCCCGCATAGGGGTTTTGTGTTCCGGCATGTCTTTTACAATAAACTCAATGAACTCGGGCACTTTCGCATCGGATGCGCTGCCGGAGCGCGCGTCTTTTGGGATAATTATATCCCCCAGCACAGTGATGGTTGCCATTTCATGCGGGTTAAAAAACTTTTCTTCTTTTAATTTTTTATCACGAGCAACCTCGGTGGGCAGGCGTCCTGCCTCGTCGTCGGGTCCGTTTTGGGTATTGGTGTCTTCGGCCAGCTTCTCGCCTTTGGGCTTGCATGATTCCAAAAAAGCTGTAGCACTGAGGGTGCCTAAACCTATTGCTTTGAGTGATTCGCGTCTGTTCATCGTTTCAAATAATTAAAGCCGTTTAAACATTCAGTTTGTTACGCTGTGCCAGGATATATTCAGCGGTCCGCATGGAAAGTGCCAGGATTGTCCAGGTGGCGTTTTTATCCCCCTGCTGAACAAACGGGCCGGCGTCCACCACAAATAAGTTCTTGCAATCATGTGCCTGGCAAAATTTGTTGAGGGCCGAGGTCTTTGGGTCGTCGCCCATCCTGACAGTGCCCACTTCGTGGATGATGCGGCCGGGTGCTTCGAGGCCGTAACTGGTGTCGGCTCCGGGAGAAGGCCAGGCAACGGCGCCCATTTCGTGCATGATATGCTGAAAGGTATCCTGCATGTGTTTGGCCTGGTTGATCTCGTAATCGCTCCATTTGTAATGGAAACGCAATACGGGTATTCCAAATTTATCCACCACATTGGGATCAATCTCGCAATAATTGTCGGCGCGGGCGATTGCCGTACCGCGACCGGCCATTCCAAAATCAACACCATAAAAGCGGCGGTAATCGTCCTTTAGGGATGCGCCAAAGCCGCCGGCTTCTTTTTTCTTACCATCGCGACCGGGTACGGTGCCATTCAAGCCCTCCATTCCCCAGCCGAAACCATAGCCAGGCATGCCGAGGCCGCCTCCAAATTCAATATGATATCCGCGCGGAAAATTGAGCTTTTTATTATCGTAAACCCAGGGGCCATAAATGTGTATGCTGCCTGTACCATCTTCGTTGTAACGTTTCCTGTCCTGTAGTACCGGCAGCCATCCGCCTGCGTCGGCACCCGTTGAGTCGTGCAGGTATTTGCCTACTACGCCGCTGCTGTTGGCAAGCCCGCCGGGATGTGCGCTTGATTTGGAGTTGAGCAGCAGCCTGGCCGATTCGCAGGCGCTGGCGCCCAGGATCACTATTTTAGCAGATGCCTGGTATTCCTGCATATCATCCTTGCTCACATAAGAAACGCCAGTCGCAAGGCCATTCTTATCGGTAAGCACTTCGCGAACCATGGCATTTGAAATTACTTTCAGATTACCGGTCTTCATGGCCGGTATCACCAGGCAAGACGACGACGAAAAATCGCCGTACACCTTACAGCTTCGCCCGCATTGCCCGCAGAAGAAGCAGGCGCCACGGTCTTTATTATCCGGCAACGCTTCTGTTAATACAGAACCGCGGCCCGGTATTACTTTAACTCCCGCTTTGGCTGCGCCTTTCATAATAAAAAGCTCGTTCAAACGTGGCTTTGGAGGCGGCAGGAAAATGCCGTCCGGCTCATTGGGTAAATTTTCGACGGTGCCATAGACGCCGATCATGCGGTCAACCTTATCGTAAAAAGGCTTTACCTCGTCATAGGTGATCGGCCAATCGTCGGTGAGTCCGTCGATGTGATGTCCTTTAAAATCATCGGGGCCCATTCGGAGGGAAATACGCCCCCAATGGTTGGTACGGCCACCCAGCATGCGCGAGCGGAACCAGTAAAACTCTGTTTTATCTTTCGTGGTATAGGGTTCTCCATCCAAATCCCAGCCACCGAAAGCGCCGTCAAAGTCGCCAAAGTTACGGGTGTTGGTACTTGCGCCGCGACGAGGTGAGTCGTAGGGCCATTTCAGCTGCATGGAATCTGTCTTTGGGTCGAAAAACGGCCCGGCTTCGAGCATTAATACCTTTAAACCGGCGTGGGCCAGCACGTAACCGGCCATCCCACCGCCAGCGCCTGAACCAACTATTATGGCATCGTAAGGCGTCGCGGATTTTTTTAGTTGTATATCGTCCATTTGCGTTTGAGAGTAGCGATTGGAGATTAGAGGTTAGAGGTTAGAGGTTAGTGATTTGAATTATAATAATTCGTCTTTCGGTCTTCCGGACTTCCGGACTTTTTCTAATCTCTAATCTCTGTTCTCTAATCTCTCTCCCCTAAAGTTCTTTTATAGTAATGTTTTTAAATGAAACAACTGCGCCGTGGTCCTGCAGGGCGATGTGGCCCTTCGGGTAGGCGGCAAAGCCTTTCCAGGTTTTGAATTTGCTTTGGTTAAGCAATTTATTCCATTCAGGGCCGCCCATTTGTATATCAATTACGATTTCACCATTCAGCCAAAATGTGAGGTGTCCGTTCAATTTTTTGATGGTTACCTTATTCCACTCACCAGCTGGTTTTGCCGGGTGGGATGGCGCTTCCATGTCGTACAGGGCGCCTGCGCGGTGGGTAGCCAGTTTATTGTCTTCGGCCTCTTTATCGTCCAATATTTGCATTTCGATGCCCGTCAGGTAGGTTTGATCAAAAGAGGGATCTTCATGAACTCCGAAGATAATGCCGCTGTTACCGCCTACGGCAATTTTCCATTCCAATGAAAGCTCATAGTTCTCGTATTCTTTGTTCGTCACCAGGTCGCCCTGGTTTGGCGCTTTTGGATCAAGCTGCAGCGTTCCGTCTACTGCGCTCCAGGCGCCCGGACCTTTTTGCAAATAGGCGTGCCAGCCATTGGTTGTCTTACCATCAAAAAGACTTACTTTTTGCGCCATAAGCGAAAAATTTGCGGCAAAAAATACCGTAATCAATAAAAGGATTTTTTTCATTTTTCATTTTTTTACCCGGCAGTTTAACTGCGTTTACACTGGTTCGTAAAAATAATGTATTTTTTTATGTGAAAGCAAAAGCGGGCGATTATATTAATACTGTTACGTTTTAATCCATTTCAATTCCCGTCCCTCAGGGAACGCCGTTGTTCAACATTGGCTTTCACTTAAGTTTACCGGTTAGCTTCTTTCGCATTAAATGAAAGCCGGAATCTTTGCCAATTTTAGGCAGGGATAAAGTCGTGGAGAAAAATGCTGCTACTGGCTTATCATCAAACTTTTTCGTATTGGTCGGATTCCTTATCAGTTATAAACAGGTAGCGGTCTTTTAAGCACCTGGCGCAGAAATACCGTTTGATGGGTAAAAAAAAAAGGATGTTCCGGCCAAACCAATTTCGTCTTTTTTTAAAATGAAAAGGGGAATGACATTTGTGGCAAATAAGCGTTTTTTTCGGCATAGAAACATAATTTATCATTATCGGCTAAGAGGTCAGTAAAAGTATGGTGTGTGATTTAAACCGCCAAGAATTGAAAGTAATTATCACAAAATTGTAACAATTACTTTCGTTGTGGTTAACTATTAAGTCCCGGGGAAATTGAGATTGTGTCGAATCAGCATTTTTTTGATGACAATGATAAAACAAATTAATGGTAAAATGAGAATATTGACTTGGGTAATATGAATTATACCTTTATATTTGATAACCAATTTACCATTGACAACCAAGTTATTATGAAAAAAGTGTCGAATATCCTAACCCGGAAAGGAAGCAGCGTCGTCGCAATTGACGGAGGGACCACCGTTTTAGAAGCATTGAAGCTGATGGCAGACAAAAATATCGGCTCGGTTGTGATTACCGAGAATGGCGGATACGCGGGACTCCTTACAGAACGCGATTACGCCCGAAAAGTAATATTACATGGCAAATCGTCGCTTGAAACCCAGGTGCGGGAAATTATGAGCACTGGTTTGCCCCGTATATTGCCCGATAATTCCATCGAAACGTGCATGCATATTATGAGTGAGAGCAGTATTCGTTATTTACCTGTTTTTAAGGACGACCAGCTTTGCGGCATCATTTCCATCACGGACGTAATTGATGAAACAATTCTATCTCATGAAGAGACGATTGAGCAATTGAAAAGCTATATACAATCGTGATTTCGTCCGCAAAACACTCTTTCACGGAAACCTGGGCCCCGCCAAATCGGCAATGCACTTGAGAATGCGCTGTTGCTGCTGTTCTTAATGATATTATTTCTGTTACCGGATCCAGCTGTCTATATTTAGGAACTATAATAGTACCCTGTTATGCGATTATTTCTTCTTGCTTTTATAGGTTTTACGATACTGGCGGCCAAGCCTGCTTATTCGCAGATTGCCAATGATCATACCGTTTTGAGCAAACCCTGGAACGCTTATTGGATAGCACCTGCTAATGATCCTGGTAGGGAATACGGTGTTTATTGTTTCCGTAAAAACATCAGCCTTGTTGTAAAGCCGGCCAGTTTTATTGTAAAAGTTTCGGCGGATAACCGGTATAAACTGTACGTGGATGGGACGCTTGTTTCCGTTGGACCGGCACGCGGCGATACCTATTATTGGAATTATGAATCCATTGATTTGGCGTCTTACTTAAAGACAGGCAACAATAGCGTTGCAGCTATTGTATGGAATGAGGCGGAAACACGGCCCGAAGCACAAATCTCATTACGAACGGCATTTATTTTACAAGGGAACACAACGACTGAAGAAATACTGAACACCGACGACAGCTGGAAGTGCCTGCAGGATAAGGGATATACCCCCATTACAGGAGTCGGCTATCCGACTTATTATGTGGCCGGACCGGGAGAACTGGTGGATATGAACAAATCGGTGAAAAACTGGATAGATACCACCGTCAATGATATCTATTGGCCGGCAGCTGAGAGGCTCGATCATGGCAAGCCAAAGGGCATAGCCGACGCGTTTGGCTGGATGCTGGTGCCTTCATCTATTCCGCAAATGGAACGCAGCTATCAAAGGATTCCCCTTTTGCGTAAGTCGGACGGCATTACGGTACCCGCAATCTTCCCTGCAACAAAAACACCTGTTACCATACCTGCCCATACTACCGCCACCCTGCTGATGGATCAAACTTACCTAACCAGCGCTTATTTAACGCTAAACTTTAGCAAAGGCAAGGGCGCCGGTATATCGCTGATGTATGCGGAGGCATTGTTCGACAACCTGGCTAAGTTTGGCAGCCGGAAAGGCAACCGCAATGATGTGGAGGGTAAAGATTTTGCCGGCCGGCGCGACAGTATCATTTCCGATGGCACTGCCGGCCAATCCTTTACTACGCTTTACTGGCGGACGTACCGGTACATCCGGTTAAGGGTGCAAACAACAGATGAACCCCTGGTCATTGATGATATCTACGGCACATTTACCGGCTACCCGTTTGTGTTGAATGCGAAGCTTGAGACCGGCGATCCTGAAATGCAAAAAATACTGGATATCGGCTGGCGTACCGCACGACTGGACGCCATGGAAACCTATATGGATTGCCCTTACTACGAGCAATTACAATACATTGGCGATACGCGCATCCAGGCGATGGTATCCTATTATAACAGTGGCGACGACCGGCTGGCCCGTAATGCAATTAACCTGATGGACCATTCCCGTCTGGCCGAAGGACTCACCCTAAGCCGCCACCCCTCGTACAGCCCGCAGATAATTTCTACCTTTTCTTTGTGGTATATTGGTGTACTGCACGATTATTGGATGTACCGGCCCGATAGCAGCTTTGTGAAAGACAAATTGCCGGGAGTACGGTCGGTGCTGGATTTTTTTGGCAAGTATCAGCAGGCTGACGGTTCCTTAAAGGGAACGCCTTACTGGACTTTTGTCGACTGGGCCGACGAAAAAGATTGGCGATCGGGCATGCCGCCCACCGGCAAAGATGGCGGGTCCTCTATGCTGGATATGCAATTACTGCTGGCTTATCAAATGGCGGGCGAGATGGAAAGTAAAATGGGAATGACGGCCCTTGCAAGGCTTTATGGCGAGAAAGCCGCCCAGCTGAAGCAAACTATTCAACGCAAATACTGGGATGCGGACAGGGGCCTTTATAGCGATACGGAGGACAAAACTCTTTTCTCGCAGCATGCCAATTCGCTGGCCATACTGGCGGGTTTGTCGACAGGGACGGACGCGACGGCCTTGAGCAAAAAGATATTGAGCGACACCACCTTAACCCAATGCACCATCTACTTTAAATATTATATGCACCAGGCCCTGGCAGAAGGCGGATTGGGCAACGACTATATGAGCTGGTTGGATATTTGGCGAAAAAATATCGCCACGGGCCTGACAACCTGGGCGGAGATTTCCGATCTGCCGCATTCCCGCTCCGACTGCCATGCATGGGGAGCCAGCCCGAACATAGAATTCTTCCGGACGGTTTTGGGTATTGACAGCTATGCTCCGGGATTCAGCAAAGTAAAGATAGAACCGCACTTGGGAAGCCTGGAACATGCGTCAGGCGAAATCCCGCATCCAAACGGGAAAATAGCTGTCAGCTATGCAAAAAATGGAACCAATTGGAAGATCAACATCCACCTGCCGCCAAAAACATCGGGTATATTTATTTGGAAGGGCAAAACATACCCGTTGAAGGCCGGCGAAAATTTATTTTGATACAAACTGTCAAGTTTGCTGTTACGCAATTGGTATTTTCCCCGTAATGCCTTGAAATCCCTTTATAATCATCACACTAACGGTAAACAATCGCAAAAAAATGAAGTTTAATTTTTTCCTTATACCGCTGATCTTCATCAGCATGGCATCGTATGCGCAATCACCAAATACCATTTCGGCAGTGTATGGTTTTTCAACGACCAATGTTGACATTCATGATGCGATTGGCGACTATGGGTACGATCAAAAAACCGGCAACCTGTTTGGTGTCATGTATTCACGGGCCATTAACAAATTTTTTTCTATTGAAACAGGCTTATTGGTTTCCAACGATAAAGTTCAACTTAATGTAATTGAAGCCGGTTTAGGGAATATTTATTCCAACGGAAACGTAAAAACGATCTCTGTTCCGATTTACGCTAAATTCACCTTTCTTAAGTACTTATTTGCCGATGCCGGGTGTTTGATCGACAAACAGACTAACTACGTTAACGATGACGTAATTCAATCCCAGTCGGGACTGGGTGTCGAGGTTGGGGTCGGTGCGCAGTATACCTACGACCATCTTACAATCTTTGTTAATCCATACTTGCGCCAATATGCTATTACCCGGACTGAAAATAACCTGTCCGAATCAGGTTTTAAGTTTGGGCTGGGGTATAGCTTTTAGTATTGAACATCCGCGTCTATCCCGGGGAAGGCCAGGCGAGCCGGTTAAATACAGCACTTCTCTATTGCACCCGCGTTAAAATATTGGTCTGCATTGGCACTTTGCCTGGTCGACTCCATTCGAAGGGCCTGTTCCGGTTGCACATCCGGTTTCGAAAGAAATCGACTCCATTTTTGCAAGCATTAGCAGCAGATAATCGTAAGTTCATTTGGGATTTTCGAACGAATGCGACGCCTATGCAACGTTTTCGCCAATTCCACGAAAAAGTTGCCCATCGCCAAACTTAAATGGCCAGCATGTGTTTGTATGCAAAAAACCGGGGCTTTGTGTTGCCCGGGAAGTCCCACGCAGCTTTTTTATACTGCTGAACTGTATCGTTCAGCCGTTAAAATCAGTTATCACCGGTTGGGCCAGCAGGTGTAAAGGAGAGGTAATTATTACAATAAAAATTATCGCATTTTTCGATCGCATAACGTATAAAAGCAGGAAGTTTAAAAAAAGATTGATAGCAATTTAATGTTTTTTACCTCAATTCGCTTTTTGTTAAAATTAATTGAACATTAAAAAAACAATTTGCATTTATTAATTGTATTGTATAGTTTCATATATCAGTTTAGCCAATGATAAACGCCGAAAAAAAAATCGTCATTTTTGATGATGATGAAGACATTCTTTCTATCTGTAGTTTTATTTTAGAGGAGCAAGGCTGGAAAGTGTATGCTTATACCGATTGTAACCAGATCACGGAAAAAATATCGGCGGTGTTACCCGATATCATTATCATGGATAACTGGATACCTGATGATGGAGGTATTATTGCCACGCAAATCCTCAAGAAAAATGAGCAGCTGAAGGATATACCCGTTATTTATTTTTCGGCTAACAGCGATATCGAATTACTTGCAAGTCACGCCGGCGCTGAAACTTATCTTGCCAAACCTTTTGACCTGGAGGATCTTGAGCGTGTTATCAATACCATGCTCGTAAAGTAGGGTTAGTCCGAAAGTCGGGAAGTCCGGAAGTCCGGAAGCTATCGCGAAAAGCTGCGACTGACGTTTCGGCTAAGACAACTCAAGTGATATAGCAATATTAAATCGTAAAGAAATTAGTCGGGATCGACGCTGGGTCCACCGGGACCACCTCCGCCACCGGGTCCACCACCGCCCGGGCCACCGCCATCCCGCCTGAATCCGCGCATGCCTGGTCCCTGTGTGGGCGCTTTGCCTGCGAATTTTTCGAGCCTTAACGTAAATGTTCCCAGGTAATACCGCGCAAGCCTGTTCACATGCGTTTCGGTAAGCGAACTTCCTGTTTCTGTGGAAGTAAATCCAGTGTTTTCGTTAAATAAGTCGAATACCGATATGCGTATGGTTGCCCGATGGTCCTTTAGAAAACGCCTTTCGAGGTATAAGTTCAGTATATTAGGGTTCGTGACGTTCTCACTTGCAGCATACCCGTAATTTGTCGCTTTTGAATAGTCGTAGCTGAATGTCCAGTCGCCAAAATAATTTTTCCCGGTCACCCCTATATTCCAGGTCCTAAGGTCGGCAGTTCCATTGGTAAGGGCATTTTGCACTGAATTGGCCGTTCGGTTAATGGCATAGTTTGTTAAAAATTGTGCGTCAATTACATCTGTAATATCCACCCTAAATTGCAATTGCGGGGTGAACTGTAAATTCTTCGAAATGTTTTCAACTGTTGTGCTGTTATACTGATTAGGTGTGTTTTTTACGGAATCAACATTCGTCAGGTAAGCTATATTATTCGTATAAGAAACGGTACCTCGCAGGGAAAGGGTAAATTTACGGTTATCCCAGGGTTTTGCATACGTTACCTGGCCGGAAGTGGTATTGTAGCCATTAGCATTCTGATATTGGGTTAATATCGTATTCTGAAAAACGGAGTCTGCCGGCTTTAATGCAGGCTTGTATTTGCTTGGAAATGTTGTGGTATTTGTAGCCACATAATCTGATATTGCAGTGTATTGGAACCTTACAAAGAATATATCGCCGCTGGCAAAGCTGAAGTTGTTATATCTTATCGAAAAATTATTGGTGAATTGCGGTTTGAGATCCGGGTTGCCTTCAACCGGGTAAAGTGCGTTTGAAAAATTAGTAACGGGCTGTAATTGTGAAAAACTGGGCGTGCTGCTTGATCCGTTATAATTTATGGTAAAATTCCGGCTTCTTGAAAAATTGTAGGTGTACCTCGCTGTAGGGATAATATCGAAAGTCGTAACATGTGTGTTAACCCCGATGGCCGGTGAAGTTCCGTTCAAAGTGGCGGGCTGGAAACCCAGACCCAGCGTATAATTATACAGTTTTTGTATGAACCTGTAATTAAAGCCAAGCTTGTTAGTAATGAATGTATAGCGGTATACATTGCTAAGCGCGCTATCACTTGTGAATACCGGGGCCGTCGGATCGAATGCAACTTCTGTTTGCGTATTATTGTCGGTAAGGGCAATGTTGAATGCATAATTAAATTCCCAATAAGAATGAACACCGATCGGAAAAAGGTATGACAAGGTGGTGCCGTAACTATCGGTGCGTGTATAAGTACTGATCTCCTGATCAGGCGGGGTAGTTGGTGTGCCTTTTATATAATCATAAATGGGGTTTTGGTATGACCAGCTTGGTGCAGAATTAAAAGTAAAATTGACGCTAAGATTCTGACGGTGCCCGAGCCGGCGATTATATAATCCAATAAAACCGTAAGTTGGCGCCTGGGAATTACCGTTTGCTAATTCGTTGTATTCGGTGCTATCAAACGATGTACCCCTGGGCCTTATGATCGAAGAATACTCATTGTCATGGGTGTTGGTGCCGGCGTAGGAGAACGTAGGCGTAATTTTCAAATAATTTACCGTATCAGGTTTGTACTCCATATTCCAGGTCAAGCGATGGTTTATATTTTGATCTGTTTCATTGCTGTTTTGCATTTGGTTGAACGATGAAAAATTCTGCTGCAAAATGACATTTGTAGTGTTTACCGTGTTATCGGCAAAGCTGTAGCTGCCATATACGGAAAGATATTTTCCCCACTGGTCGCGAAAGTTGCCACCGAGATAGTGTGCATCGGTTAATCCGTTTTGCGTAGTTACGAGGCTGCTGGTGTTAGCGATAGCGTTACGCACCGCGTTGCCCTGGCCGCCACCGCCGCCAAAACCGCCGCCCGCACTGCTTGCGCCACCGCCGCTGCTATTGAAAGTGAATGTATTGACGTTGGTATTGTTTATGCTTCCTAAAACCGCGATCTGCTGGTTGCCATTAAAATCGAAGACATTTAGTGAGCCGATATACCGGTTTTCATCGGGGATTCCCTGGCTTTGGGGGAGTGCGTCCTCACCATCGCCGACAGTCGCCTGGCCAAAATAGCCGTAGTTCTTATCTTTCCTGATGGTAATGTTCATTATTTTATCGGGCTCGCCGGTTTTTATGCCTGTGAGGTTCGCCTGGTCGCCGTAATCATCAATCATCTGTATGTTTTCAACAACATCAGCCGGCAGGTTCTTTGTTGCGCTTTGGACATCGCCTCCCATAAAGTCCTTTCCATTGATCCTTACTTTAGTTACCTGTTTACCCTGGGTGGTTATGTTGCCGTTTACGTCGACATCCACACCGGGCAATTTCTTTATCAGGTCTTCAACAGGGGCATTCTCCCTAACCTTATATGCGCTCGCCTGGTATTCAACTGTATCCTCCGTCAACCTTATCGGAACTACCCCCACGATGTTTACCTGGTTAAGCATATTTGATTGGGTCTTCAATACAATAGTGCCCAAATCAGCGGGGTTGTTATCATTCGCCAGCGCATAATGCCTCTTGAGCGCCTGATACCCGATGGAGGTTACGGTGATGACCACCTTATTCCCTTTTACTGATGGGAACACAAAATTGCCCTTAAGGTCGGCAATTGCGGTTGTACTATCATGTTGATCGGATGTTAGCAGGATGGCGGCGCCTGGCAGCGATTGCTTGGTTGAATCGATTACCGTTCCATGAACGGGGCGCCCGCTTTGCGCGTAAGCCTCGCCTGCAAGGAAAACAAGTATGGTAAATATTGTAAATAGGGGCTTCATTAGTTGTTAAAAATGTCTTCGATACGAATAGTTACATTAATCAACTACAAATGTTCATTTTTTGAGGTCAAATATTTAAAAATCATAGCATTGTTACATATGCGAATCAAGAGCCAGGAACCAAGAACCAAGAGAATGATGGGGGCAGTAGCAATGGCAGTAGCAGTTGCAGTACGGGGGGTGGTGTGGACGAAGAAAAATTTGGATTTTAAAATATAAAAATCTTATCTTCGTTATACCCAAAAAGCAAGACTATGCAGGCCGGCCCGGTGTAGTCTTGTTTGTTTTTTATAAACGTACGTCCTTCTTGCAACAGGAGGGCGGTTTTTTTTGGCAACCAATTGATCTGAATTATTAATATTAAAATTTGTGCGTTATGGCAGATGTAGCATACTACACCAAAGAAGGTTTGGAAAAGTTAAAGGAAGAATTACAATACTTAAAAACAACCGGACGTTCCAATATTTCGAAAGCGATAGCGGAAGCGCGTGATAAAGGCGATCTGTCGGAAAACGCCGAATACGATGCTGCAAAAGAAGCACAGGGCCTGCACGAAGCTAAAATTTCGCAGTTACAGGAAGTGGTAGCCAGCGCCCGTTTACTGGATGAATCAAAACTCGACCTGTCGAAAGTTCTGGCGCTATCGAAGGTGAAGATAAAAAACGTAAAAAACGGCACCGTGATGAGCTACCAGCTTGTGTCAGAGACTGAAGCCGACTTCAAATCGGGTAAAATATCGGTTAGTTCCCCAATTGCCAAAGGTTTATTGGGCAAAAAGGTTGGCGAAAAAACCGAGATAACTGTGCCCGCTGGTAAGATTGAATTCGAAATATTGGAAATTTCGCGTTGAGTTAAGTGGTTGATTGGGTTGTCCCGATAGCTATCGGGAGGGTTGATTTGTTTGAAATACTGGTAAACTAATCATCTTATTCACCGACTCAACCAACCCAATCAACCACGCACAAATAAACCAACCCATGACCATCTTCTCAAAAATAGTTGCCGGAGAAATACCGGCATATGTGGTAGCCGAGAGCATCGACTACCTGGCATTCCTGGATATCAATCCGCTTGCCGAAGGGCATGTACTTGTTATCCCTAAAAAAGAGGTTGACTACCTGTTCGACCTGGACGACGAATTATACACTGGCTTGCAGCTATTTGCTAAGATTGTGGCTACGGCGATGAGAAAAGCTATACCCTGCAAAAGGATCGGAGTTGCTGTGATCGGGCTGGAGGTGCCCCATGCCCATATCCATTTAATCCCAATGAACCGGGTTGATGACCTGAATTTTGCGCGGCCCAAGCTGAGCTTTACACCTGAGCAACTCAAAGAAACAGCCGAAAAAATAAGAATGGAATTTTGATTTTGGTGTACGGCGGTGACGTTCAAGACCGACCTACTTTTTATTTTTAACCAGCCCCGCTACCCGCCCGGCATTATCCTTTGCAAAGGTATCCCATCCCGAATAGGTCTTTTTGCTGCCGCTTTTACCCGCCGGCGAGCGTTGAAACGAATGGCATACCGCAACAGCCAGGCCATCGGTCGCATCTAAAAAGTCGGGCGTCTCGCTAAATTTTAAGAGGCTTTGCAGCATAGCGGCTACTTGCTCCTTGCCGGCATTTCCATTCCCTGTAATGGCTTGTTTTATTTTACGCGGGGCATATTCGGTTATGTCGATGTTGCGGGTTAAGCCGGCAGCCATTGCTACACCCTGCGCCCGGCCTAATTTCAGCATCACCTGGATATTTTTGCCGTAAAACGGGGCTTCGATGGCCATGCAGTCGGGTTTGTAATTGTCGATCAGGGCCTGCGTTTTTTCGAATATCCGCTGCAGTTTCAGCATGTGGTCGTCAATCTTGTCCAATTTTACTACTCCCAGGCTTATCAGTTCAATTTTTGACCCGCATTCCTTTATCAGGCCGTAACCCATCACCGCCGTGCCAGGGTCGATGCCCAATATTATTCTTTCCTTTTTAACGATATCCATATTTGCGGCGGCAGCATCGTCCATCGTAACTTACGAATCTTCAGCGGCCAACTATTCCCCAAAGATACCATTGCCGTTCAATACTTTCAGATAATGTTCCCTGCTAATCATCCTTGCACCCATGGAGGCAAGATGAGTGGTGTAAACCTGGCAGTCGATCAGCAAATAGTCCATCCCGCACAAATGAACGAGTGCTGCTTTTGAGGCGTTGCTCACCAAACTGAACATGCTTTCGCCGCAAAATACCCTTCCCACTGCCACGCCGTACAGGCCACCGACAAGCTCGTTATTTTGCCAAACCTCAATGGAATGGGCGTAGCCCTGCCTATGCAATTCGATATAAGCAGCGATCATATCAGGGATGATCCAGGTGCCGTCCTGCCCGGGACGCGGAATGGCTGAACAGGCAGCGATAACTCTTTCGAAGCATGTATTCACAGTTACCCTGAATGCATCCGATCTTAATACCCGGCGCAGGGATTTGGATACCACCAATTCCTGCGGAAAAAGCACAAACCGTTCGTGAGGCGCGTACCATAAAATGGGCGTTTCATCGCTGTACCAGGGAAATATGCCGTTTTGATAGGCAAGCATTAAGCGTTCGACGGAAAGGTCGCCGCGCACAGCAAGTAAACCATCGTCCTCCGCTAATGCGGGATCGGGGAAAATCAAACGCTCATCAAGTCTGAAGATCATCAACGCGAAGTTACGCCTTACGGCGTATTACCAGTTTTTTATTTTGGGCTTTGGCAACGGCGTCAAGGTATTCCTGCAATTCGGTGTATTTGGAAGCGGGGATTACCTGGTTGTTCAAATTAAACTTCGCAATACTAATTACCTGGTTTTTAGCGGCATCGTAACTGTATTTGATCTCATAATCGCCATACGTGAATTTCAGACTTTGATTTACCGGCAATGTTTCAACCTCGAAGCCTGCAGGTAGGTCGATTGTGGTGGTGGCTACCCCTTGAAACGGGTACTCAAAGTAGTAATCGCTTTTTCTTTTTTCGAGCACAGGTACGGTCTCGTCCCAAAAGTTTAATACATACGGGCGGTAAAAGATCTTATCCCCTGCTTTAATATCACAGAACTTATCAAAATCGAGAATCAAATCAGCGTTCTTTACACCGTTTGCGTCGCTGCCCGATTCGTAGTTGAACGCGGCGGGTTGTTTGATGTCCATTGACCGCAGCAACACCTGCTTTTGCTTATCAGCGCTTAGTTGTGGCAGCCCGTCAGTAAAAAGATCCCGCACTTCACCCATACTCGTAATTCTAACTTGTGCTTTGGCGCCGCCGTCCTCATCCAGCGTCAAATGGGCGTCCGAAATGAATTGGTTATCTGAGGCTTTGCTCCTGGGCGTGTTCACCAACTTACCACCGTCTTCAGTAATTATCAAAGCATTCCGGTTTTCGGTAAATGCGCCCAGTCTGCCAAACGGCATGGTACTGCTGGTGCACTCCAGCCATGTGGTATCTGTTTTAAAAGGCACACATAGGATGATGTGGTCAAAATTGTGTTCAGGAAACAATGGGTTTGCGGGTTCCTCGTTTTCGCCAGCATTAATTATCGCATAATATGACTTGATCCCCACGGCCTTTAACATGGCGCACATATAATTCGAGAGCGCTTTACAATCACCATATTTCTTTTCATCAACAAATGTAGCTGGTAACGGCTTCAGGCCGCCGATTCCGAGCTGAATATTGACGTAGCGCATATTTTCCTGCAAATAGTGGTACAAAAACCTAACTTTGTCTTTATCAGTTTTGCAGGTGTCGGTCATTTTCCTGATCTCCGCTTCCCTCTGCGGTGTTAATGAACCTACGTCAGATTTCAACGCTTGAAACCATTTCCCGAAGTTTTGCCACGTGCTGGCATCCCCGGGCTGGCCATAATACTCAAATTGGTTAGCCATCAGAGTTACAGAAGGCAAAACGCGCCAATCCATTGAACCTTCTTCTGGCTTAATTGCCTTCAGATTATGCACCTGCCAGGAATAATTTATTGTACTTCCAGAAACAGTTTTTTGTGGTGAAACGTTGGTGTTTTTGTCCAGGTAACGGAAGGTAAGATCATTTGGTATCGAAAGCGTATAATAGGAGTTTTGAACGCTTTGTTCCTTTTCTTCTATCTCCCACTCGCCCAAGCCCATCAAGCTTGATTGGTCGGTTTCGTAAGTTAGCTCAACTGTTGAGGGATAATTCACTACTGTATGGCCAAGCTCCAATACCCTGTCGTCGGAAACGATGGTCTCTTCACTTTCGGCTGCATGATCATACAAGTCCCCTTTATGATATTTTTTTAATAATTTACCGTCAGCATCGTAAACTTTCATCTCGAAAGCACTTACGCTACCGAACTTTTTATTATAAGGTAAAGAAATGGCGGCCTCGCCATCGGCTTTTTCATTTAATACAGTCACAAGCTGGTGAACCTTATATTCATTTTTGCCGGGCCCCTTTACGTCGTTTTCTATCGCGCGGAATCGTACGACTGAGTTTGCATTTTCCTTCAATGAATCAGGAATACCCGCCGAACTATACAGCTCCTTCGATATTTCCACTTCCTGACTGTAAACATTAATTGCCAGCAAAAGAATAATTGCCGCGGAAGAAAAAGAGGCTTTCAAAATATGCTTCATCTGTACTATTTCAGGATTTTTTTAAAACAATTTGTTCCGCCAGCATCTCATTCATCTTCTTAAAAAATTCGTGAAGGTTAGGGTAATAATCTTTTGAATATTCAGCCACACTGAAATTTATTACATATCTTACTATAATCGAGCCCTCCTGCTCCATAACCATTCTTTTAAAAGCAAAACTTTTGTCGGGCATAACCATATTAACATTTTTGGGCAAGGCATCTGTTTTATAACCGGCAGGTATTTTGTACACTCCGTTTATCGAGTAAGTGCGCGGATAACCAAAATCCACATCCGATAGTCTTTCTTCACTTAAAAAGGGGTTTGTCTTGAACGGCGCAAATAAATTCGGGCTTAAATAAATATATGTTCCGTCGGATCCGGCCAGATCCAGGTTGAAATCGATATTTTGAACGAGCGGCAGGGTATCAGATTCCATATTATCCATTTTCAGTGAATTTATTTTCAAACCGTTATCGTCACCCCGCAAATTATCTATGTATTTCTTTTCGCCGTCGGTTTTGTACTCACTGACTGCGCTGATACGGTTATAGCTGGTGTTACTTATTTGGGCAGTTCCGGCAAGTTTGCCCGATGCCTGTATCTCGGCATTTATCAGGACCGTTTCCCTTACCGGGATTTCTTTTTTTAATTTTACAATGTCGTAAATTTTTTTTTGCTTATCTATGTAGAGACCGGTTGAGTTGAGCAGCTCGTCGGGGATCTCATTATACAAATTATATTTTCCTGTCGCGTCCAATACGTAGGTTTTCGCGGTATCCACCTGTACATAAACTACCGCCCGGTTAAATTGAGTGACTGATGTATAAAATGGATCGACTTTGCCGTGTTCCCGTGTACTTACTACCATCGGGTAAGCATCTACACCAGACTGCTTTAGGAGGTGATACAAAATCAGATTTACCTCAGCTGAATTTCCGGTTTTGGTATCCCATGCATGGGGAGTGCCGTCATAAACTTCCCAATCGTCTTCTCCGTCCCATTTCATGGCGTTTTTTACCTCGTTAAAAATGTAAGCAATTTTTTCATCTTCGTTTTTAATCGCATTCGCCTTAGCAATTATCACTTCCTCTCCGCTCAATTTCTTCTTAAGCTGACCGCCAAAATCGTCTTCATCAATCAACTCCCCGCCTACTTTGGCCCATGAGTCGACGCCAGTTTGTGAAAACCCGCCGATGGGCCTGATGGAAATGAGTTGGAAACGAATGGCCTGTACATTATCGTGAAACGACGACATGTAGGGTTCCTCAGGCAATGAATGTACATTTGCCAAAGCACGACCTTCGTTAGCCACGATATATGGGTAACTGTCTTGTCCATCACCAAGACTCCGTCCATCCTGGCTTCGCGTATCCTTTACATAGGCCTGGTCCACATGTGACATTGCCCGGTAATAAAAAATGTCAGGGACTGCAGTGTTCAGTTCGTTATAGCGCACCGGAATCTTTTCCTGGAAATACCAGTCAGGAAAATCCCGGAAATCGTTGGCGGTCCATTTGTATTTATATTCTATAATACAGCCGGGCCTTACATCCGGCATTGTAAAAGTTATCTCGCTTCGGTCTTTGTCAATGCGTTTGGTATAAATAAGCTTTTTGTCAAGTTTGGTAATCTGGGGCTTTCCGTCAACCAGGTTGATCGTTTCTGCCTGCAAGCCTGTGATATACTCCAGGCTTTCGTTGCCGAAAAAGGCGAGGTAAGGAATAGTGATGTCGGCAGTATTTTTGCCGTTGTCGTTAAAAATCTTTATTCGTTTGTGAACTTCTTCGATGATCGACACCGTCCTTGGGCTAATGTCAAAATAAAGATCGCCTTTTTTGAATAACACTTCCGCATTAGCATCTTTCTGAAAATCACATTGTTTCATTTCGAGATCCTCGACGCTGACCGCGCCGTAAGGCTGGGTGGTTTGACTTGTAGCGGAGGTTTGCGCATTAGTTTGAAATGCAATCAATAAAAGCATTGCAAATGTGGTGATCGGTCTGGTCATACTTATAATTAGGGTTAATCAATTAGCTATAATAGTAATAAATTTTTTAACGATTACCGAATAAAACAATCAGGGAATCTTTAACTTTTTTTTAAAACGATTTGCTCATTCAACATTTCATACATTTTTTTATAAAAATCACGAATAGACGGATATTCGTCTTTTGAGTATAGGTTTTTCTTATAGTCGATAATATACCTTACCACAATGAGTCCATCCTGCTCGGCAAGTATCCGGCGGAAGGTGATTCCCTTGTCGGGCATTTGCATATTTACCGACTTCGGAAGGGCGTCGACCTTGTATCCCGGAGGAATTTTATATCGACCGTTGATAGAATAGGAATAAAGACATCCAAAATCAATATTTGAAACGCGGCTCTCACTCAAAAAAGGATTGCTTTCAAATGTGGTAAACACGTTGGGATTAAAATACAGGTAATCCCCGTCGGGCTCGGCCGATTTGTAATTAAAATGAAAAGTTTGAACAAGGGGCAGGGTATCACTTTCAACATTGTCCATTTTCAACGAAAATATTTTCAATTTTTTGTCCTTATCCTGAAATTCATCCACGTATTTCTTTTCGCCCAAATCATTGTATTTTTTGAGATATTTTTCCCTGCTGTATGCCGAACTGCTAATCTGCGAAGTCCCCTCCAATAGCCCATCAGGATTTATTTCCCCGTCGACAAAAATAACTTCCCGCGCTGAACTCACCTTGATGTTAATGAGACCTGATATCCTGTCTGTGGGAGTTATCTGCAATGCTTTCAGCCCCATCAAATCAATCGGCACGTTGTTATAAGTGTTGTAGGGGCTGGTGGCATCTAAAATATAGTAGTTGACTGGGTCAACCGGACAATAAACAACGGTTCGGTTAAGTTTACGGTCTGAGGCGTAACCGGAATCAATTTTGCCGTTGTCGCGTGTGCATAAGACTACTAAAGATGCATTGACGTTTGCCGCATTCAGTAAGTGATATAAAATCAGGTTAATTTCAGTGGAATTCCCTGTTTTTTTATCCCAAGCCTTTTTTACCCCGTCGACGGTAAACCAGTAATCCGCTTTATTCCACTTAATGGATTTTTTTACGGAATTAAAAATATAGGCCATTTTCTCCTCATTGGTCGGAATACTATTTGCTTTATTGATAATATCACTCTCATCGGATAGTTTCACTGTTAACTGTTTGCCAAAGTCATCATCATCCAGGAGATTATGTCCCACCCAGGCCCAGGACCGCGAAGAGATATACCTTTTTAGTAAAATGCACTCCAAATAGTCCTCGGGGTAGTCCATAAAAGGCTCAATTTTATAGGATTTGATGTTTGACAAAGCCCATATATGTTGGATATCGTTATTTACGTTAATTATCGTGTCTTTTTCCATTCGCTGGTACACATTCCTAAAATAATTGAACAGATACTCGTGGTCGAATCCCGCATCGAACTCGCTGTAACGGCAGGGTATGTCACCCTGAAACAACCAATCCGGATAATTGTAAGGGTAGGGTGTGGACCACTTGTATTTGAACTCCAGCACCGAGCCAGCCCTTACATTGGGAAACGAAAATATGATGGCCTTCCGGCTTTTGTCTGTCACCTCTGTATAAATCTGTTTTTTGTCGACAGCCGTATATTCGATAGTTTTGTTATTAAGGTTTACCGTTTCGGCCTCTATGTCCGTTATGTTTTCGTCGTGGTGCGCACCATAAAACTCAATGCGGATGTTAGCCTCATCTTTCCCGTTATCATTAAATATCTTGATCCTTTTGTGCCTTTCCATCGTAATGGTTTCGTATTTGTAACTCGTGGATGCATAATCAAAAAGAACTTCCGCATTGGCATCTTTTTCGAAATCGCATGACGTTAATCTCAAATCTGTCGTATCGACTACGCCATATGGCATTAACTGTGCGTAGGCACTAACAAAGGAGGCTATAAGAAGAATAAAGAGCGAGAAAGGCTTTTTCAATTGGTCTAAATTAACCCAACTAAAATAATAATATTTATTACATCAAAAAGAATTTAAACCATCGCTAACTTACAAGGTCATACCATTGGATGAGCACAATTAAACAGGTAAAGCATTTATTTTCCCGGGCTGGGTTTGGTATGCGTTTTGAAGACATGGCAGGCTTTGAACGCATAGACGTAAAAAGGGCCGTAAAGTTATTCCTGGAGCCACAAAACGCCGACGAACCTTTGAGCCTTATACAAGGCCAGACCGATTACATGGCCTTACTAAAAGGCGACGTGGCATCGCGCAAAATGTTTCAACAGCAGGAACGGCAGGAAGAAAAGGACCTTAACCTGGGCTGGATAAACAAGATGCTGAATACCAACGCCGTTTTGCAGGAGAAGATGACGCTGTTTTGGCATAACCATTTTGCCTGCCGCACCAAAAATGCCTGGTATGCCCAGCAACTGAACAATACCATGCGGACGAATGCATTGGGAAGTTTTAAAACGCTATTGTTCCAGGTGGCTGAGTCGCCGGCCATGCTGCAGTTTTTAAATAACCAGCAGAACCAGAAAAATCATCCTAACGAAAACTTTGCCCGCGAGGTGATGGAGCTTTTTACCGTGGGCAGGGGCAATTACACCGAGAATGATATCAAAGAGTCAGCCCGGGCATTCACGGGGTATGGATTTAATAAGGAAGGCGAATTCACCATGCGCAAGTTTTTTCACGACTACGGCGAGAAGACCTTTATGGGGAAAACCGGGAATTTTACCGGCGAGGACATTTTGAATATGCTGCTGGAAAAAAAGGAAACGGCCCATTTCCTGAGCAATAAACTTTATAAATACCTGGTAAGCGAAACGCCCGACCCGACCCGTGTTAACGCAATGGCCGATGTGCTTTATAGTTCCAATTACGAAATAAAACCACTGCTGGAATTTGTTTTTAATGCCGACTGGTTTTACAGCGATAAAAACACCGGCAACCTGGTAAAATCACCTATTGACTTGCTGGTGGGATTGAGCCGCCAGTTTTACATCACTTACGACCGGCCTGAAGTGTTGCTGCAATTTCAAAAAGTATTGGGGCAGGTGTTATTTTACCCGCCAAATGTTGCCGGCTGGACCGGCGGGCGCAATTGGATCGACAGCTCCTCCTTAATGTACCGGCTAAAAATACCCTCAACATTGCTAACCGGAGGCCTGATCGATTTTGAAGGGAAGGCGGATCCAGAGGACGAGGCATATATTGCAACCATGCGCAATGCGCAGCAATTTATCAGCACGCGCGTGCAGGCGCAGCCCAATTGGGATAAATTTGATCAAACTATTCCGAAAGGCACGTCGAAAACCGACCTTGTGAATTTCCTGCTTGAACCGCAAGCCAGCAAGGCCTTGCTCGACGGCATTAGCCAAACAAGCGATAATCGTGCGGCAATCGTCGAGATTGTCTCTTCTCCCGAATACCAGTTAGCATAGTTTGAGGAGGAGGATGAGTCCGGAAGACACTGCTGCCCAGGTTTCGACAACCAAAACTTAAGATAAACGAAAGAAAGATATAATTTAAACTTTATAATGCTTCGGAGGTCTATAGTAATAGTTAACAAAGCATAAAATGAACAATGCAAGAAATCTGAAACATTTGTACGCGCGGGCCGGGTTTGGGATACGTTTCGAGGACTTGCAGGACCGTGAGGACTGGTCGGTAAATAAAGCGGTAAGGAAGTTGTTCCGGGCATCCGAACATTCCGAACCGATCACCGTACTGACGGAAAATATCGACCTACGGCCGCATCCTAAGGATATGGCTGACGACCAAAAAAAACAAATACAGGAAGACCGCAATAAACAGGAAAAAGCGCTGAATGAGGCATGGTTAAAACAACTTGGGGAAACAGACGCCCAACTGCGCGAAAAGATGACGCTTTTTTGGAACAATCATTTCGCCTGTAATATCGGAAACGCGTTTTACGAGCAGCAACTGAACAATATTCAACGCGATAACGCGCTCGGTAATTTTAAAACGTTGCTGCTGCAGGTTTCGCAATCGCCGGCCATGCTGCAGTTTTTAAACAACCAGCAAAACCAGAAAGGGCACCCCAACGAAAATTTCGCCCGGGAGTTGATGGAGTTGTTTACGCTCGGCCGGGGACATTATACTGAACAGGATATAAAGGAATCAGCACGATCTTTTACAGGCTGGGCCTTCGACGGGAAAACAGGGGTTTATACATTTCGGCCAAAGGTGCATGATGACTGCGTCAAAACTTTTTTGGGCAAGACAGGGCCCTTTTTTGGCGAAGATATCATTGACATTATTCTTGAAAACAAGCAGACCTCCGTTTTTATCAGCACCAAATTGTACAGGTACCTGGTAAATGATGTACCCGATGCAGACCATATCGGCCAGATGGCGGATGTTTTTTATAAATCGAAATACGAAATACGGCCGTTGCTGGAATTTGTTTTTCACGCGGATTGGTTTTATGATGATAAAAATATCGGCAACCTGGTAAAATCGCCGGTGGAGTTGCTGACGGGTTTAAACAGGCAGTTTTATATCAGCTATCAAAATCCGGATGTACTGATGCAGTTTCAACGGACGCTCGACCAGGTATTGTTCCGGCCGCCCAATGTTGCCGGCTGGCCTGGAGGGCGCAATTGGATAGACAGCTCGACGCTGATGTACCGGATGAAGATCCCGTCGACGATATTGAACGCTGGACTTATCGACTTTAACGGGAAGGCTGATCCGGAGGATGAGGCTTATTTGGCTTCGCAGCGCAAACAACAGCTAAACGTGATCAAACGGGTGCAGGCAACGCCCGACTGGGATAAGTTTTTAAAAGAACTCCCAACGGATATGACGAAGGAGCAAATAGCTGAGTTTATGCTGGAGGCGCCACTCAACAGGACGATAATAGACGAGGTGAACAATGCTCCTGATATGAAGACAACGGTGATACAGATCGTTTCGACGCCTGAATACCAGTTGTGTTAGGTTGGATTGTCGGTAGATAAAGTCCGGAAGTCGGGAAGTCCGAAAGTCGGGAAGGAGCTGCGACCGACATTTCGGCAAGAATAAGTTGATTATATAGAAGCAAGGAGCAAATTCTTGCCGGATAAAGTATAAATTTAAAGGGGTAGCAATGGGTTTCATACCCTTCGCTATGATAAATGGCAAACGATATGGACAGAAGACATTTTTTGAGGAACAGCGCGTTGGCATCCGGCGTGTTAATGGTGCCGGCTTTTTTAAAGCCCTTTGAGGCGTTCGCGGCAGGCGATACCAACGGCTACAAAAACCTGGTGATCATACAGCTTTCGGGCGGTAACGACGGGTTGAATACCATTATCCCCTTCGGAAACGACATCTATTACCAAAAGCGTAACACGATTGCCGTAAACCAAACCGATATTATTAAGCTGAACGATATGCAGGGTTTTAACCCCAGCCTTTCGGCTTTAAAAGAAATTTACGACCAGGGCTGGATGAGCATTATCAATTCCGTTGGCTATCCAAATCCCGACAGGTCGCACTTCCGCTCGATGGATATATGGCAAACCGGGAGCGATGCCAACCAGTTTTTGACAACCGGCTGGATAGGCCGCTACCTCGATGCCAATTGCCAGGCCGGCAAACCTTATACCGCCATCGAAGTGGATGATACGTTGTCGCTGGCCATGAAGGGCGCAAAGATGAAGGGCATCGCCGTACAGGACCCCAATAAATTGTACCAAACTACCCGGGAACCATTCTTTAAGGACCTGGTACACGACCACGACGCCAACTTAAGCGAAGACAACCTGGGTTACTTGTATAAGACCATGATCGAGACTTATTCTTCGGCAGATTATATCCAAAATACATCAAAGACCTATAACGTCAACGCGCAATACCCCACTACGCCACTGGGCAACCAGCTGAAAACAGTTTCGAAATTTATTAATTCGGGTTTGCAAACCCGTGTTTACTATGTTTCGCTGAGCGGTTTTGACACCCATGTCGGTCAGCAGAACCAACAGGGCCGGCAGCTTAAAATTTATGGCGATGCCGTGGCTGCGTTTGTAAAGGACCTTAAACAAACCGGCAAGCTTGACGATACGCTCGTGATGACCTTCTCGGAATTTGGCCGCCGCGTTGAGCAAAATGCCAGCAACGGCACCGACCATGGAACAGCCAATAATGTTTTGATATTTGGCGGTAAGCTGAAAAAAGCCGGTTTCTACAACGATGCGCCTGATTTGACGCAATTGGATAACGGCGACCTTAAATACCAGGTCGATTTCAGGGATGTGTACGCTACCCTGCTGGATAAATGGCTGGATGTTAACAACAGCCAGGTGTTAACCAAAAACTTTAACGGGTTGAGCTTTGTGTAAAATAAGTCCGAAAGTCAGTAAAGCCCGAATCCCAATGGCTATCGGGACCGAAAGACGCTGCGGCTGACATTTCAGTATAAAATAACTTTAGTTATACATAAGTCTAAAATAAGGGCCTGATGTTTCGGCTGAAATAACTGTTGACAAATAAATTTCATTTTAAGCACGGACCGCAAAGAATGCGCGAAGATCACAGCGGCATACTTTTCGGCAGTATTTGAGTGAGGGGGCTCCTCTGGAGCCTATTTTATTCCTTGATTTTTTCTATAAACAGGGAACTCCTCCGGAGTTTAAAAACAGAACACAGCGAATCTCGAAGCTTGCCCCGCTCTTTGTCTTCTGTCTGTGTTAAACTTTTAAACTTTAATTATAAGGAAGATATTGGAGCCTCAGATTGTGGAATAAAGTTCGGCTTTTGACTTTAGACTTCAGGCTTTCGACTACTTGGGCATTCTCCGCATCATATTGGCCATTGCCGCAGGGTTGCTCATCTGCTTCATTACCTTGCGCATATCCTCAAACTGTTTGATCAGGCGATTAACTTCCACAAGTGGTTTACCCGATCCTTTGGCGATGCGATTACGGCGGCTTTGATTGATATTATCAGGGTTTTCCTTTTCAAAGGGTGTCATCGACTGTATGATGGCTTCAATGGATTTAAAGGCATTGTCGTCCACGTCAATATCCTTCATCATCTTCCCAACACCTGGTATCATGCCCATCAGGTCCTTCATATTACCCATCTTTTTGATTTGCTGGATCTGGCTGTAGAAGTCGTTGAAATCAAATTTATTTTTGCGGATCTTCTTTTGCAGCTCGGCGGCCTGTTTTTCGTCAAACTGCTGCTGTGCGCGTTCAACCAGCGATATAACATCGCCCATGCCCAATATGCGCGAAGCCATACGGTCGGGGTGGAATACGTCAAGCGCTTCCATCTTTTCACCTGTACCGATAAATTTGATCGGCTTGTTCACCACCGATTTGATGGAGAGCGCGGCGCCACCGCGGGTATCGCCGTCCAGCTTGGTTAATACCACGCCGGTAAAGTCGAGGCGGTCGTTAAACACTTTCGCTGTGTTAACAGCATCCTGGCCGGTCATCGCATCCACTACGAACAGTATTTCGTGCGGGTTAACCGCAGCTTTTACCTGCTCTATTTCGCGCATCATCGCCTCGTCGATCGATAAGCGGCCGGCGGTATCAATGATCACTACGTTGTTGCCGTTCTGCTTTGCAAGCGCAATACCCTCCCTGGCAATGGCAATCGGGTCCTTCGATTCGAGGTTGGCATAAACAGGCACACCGATCTGGCCGCCCAAAACCTGCAGCTGTTCTATCGCCGCAGGGCGGTAAATATCATCTGCCACGAGGAGCGGCTTCTTATTTTTTTGAGTCTTGAGATAATTGGCCAGCTTGCCGGTAAAAGTAGTTTTACCGGCGCCGTTCAAACCTGCTATCAGGATCACCGTCGGGCTACCTGTCAAAGTCAATTCGGCCGTGCTGCCGCCCATCAGCTCGGTCAGCTCGTCGCTCATGATCTTGGTGAGCAACTGTCCGGGCGAAATTGTTGTTAGCACATTCTGCCCAATGGCTTTTTGGCGAACCTCGTCGGTAAATGTTTTTGCGGTTTTATAGTTAACGTCGGCGTCGAGCAGCGCCTTGCGGATCTCCTTCATGGTTTCGGCCACGTTAATTTCCGTGATCGATCCCTGTCCTTTTAATACTTTAAACGCCCGGTCGAGCTTATCTGATAAATTTTCAAACATTATGCTTATCCAATTTTTGAGGTTACAAAGGTATTAACTTTGGACTAAGATTTATAGGGGGAAGTCCGAAAGTCCGGAAGTCCGAAAGACGCCGCGACTGACGTTTCGCTAAAAATAACCTTTGTTATATAGAAAGGGTCGCGGCTGATTTCAACCAAAACAAAAAAGTTAAAAACCTACTATTTTAAAGCATAGTCAACGTTAGCTTTATTTGAAAAAGAATAAGTAAATTTGTCTTATACGTCATCGATTATGTCAGTAGCGGAAGTAGAGGAAACCAAATCAAATCTGAAAGCATGGATCGACCAGCTTTCGGATGTGAATATGCTTTCCCTTTTGGATGGATTAAGAGCCGTAAATTCAGATAATTTTTCATGGGATGATCTTTCAGAATATCAAAAGCAGCATATCAACACAGGCCTGGAAGATATTGAAAATGGGAGAATTTTATCGTCGTCGGAATTTTGGAGTCAGCTAAAAAATGGCAGATAATGAATTACTTATAGTAGTATATTCAAAAAGATCGCTTGCGGATGTACGGACAATACGAGATTATTTACTCTACAAGTTTACTCAAAGGGAAGTTAACAAGCTTTATAACTTGCTAAGTGATTTTGAGGCCGTTGTTGCCACATTCCCGACCTATATCCTTTAATTGAAAGTAATAAGAAAATCCGGCGGGCTGTTTTGAGCAAACAACTGTCGGTATTTTACACGTATTTAACCAACACCATATCGATTGTTGCGGTGCTTGATAATAGGATGGATGATGCGAAGTGGCCAAAATAGCTAACCTCAATTCTGCTTTATCAACCCCCGAATTGAATCATTAAAATTCGCCTTTGTGATGCCGCACACCTTTTCCAAAACCTTAAAATAATTCTCATCGCCGGGCTCGCGCTTCCCGCAGCTCAAAAGCGCTTTAACAGGAGCAAAGCCCTTTTCCCTGTCAATCTTTTGCACAATAAGGGCATTAAGTATATAGTCCACCTTAAAGGTTTTCTGCCCTTCTGTATAAAAGTTCGTGCTTTCCCCGTATAATTTAAGCCAATCGGCATCGGGATGGTCTGCGACGTATTTTTTAAACAGAGCCAGCACTTCGGGCCAGGTTTTACCCCAGCTGCCCCCATACAGGTACGCGCAGCCTTCGTCGACAGGGCGGTTTATACTATCTACCGGCATTACCATATGCAGCCTGTCGTGCCAAAGATCGTGACGATCAAAACGCTGGGCGGCGGTATAGCCGCCGCTTATTTCGAGTGTTGCGTTATTTTCGTGCGAGGTAATGTCGTCGTATTTGATCCCGTTATAATCAGATTTGTAATCCACGCCTAAAATTTGCAGCGTCTCGGGAAAGTTGTCACACTCATAATATTCTATCGGCTCGGGCTTCACATCCAGCTTCTTGTCGCAAAAATCAACAAACTTCAGGTAGGCCTTTGCTTCGTTCAGATCCAAAGTATCTTTGAAATGAAAGTTGATGTTGCCTATCTTTTTGGCTTTCCAGGCGAGCGTATTTTGTTCGAGGGGGGCAGAAAAGTAAAAGCTGGTATCCTGTTTCCGGGCAATAAGCCTGAAGCTTGCCCGGAGTACGGCAGCTTTGTCGTTGATGCCGATATAGGAAACCTGCACCAAAAAGCTGTTCTTGTTTAAGTCGACGATATTAGTGAGATAGGAGCGGTAGTAATTGTTATCCTTAAGTTTGACATTTTTATCCATCCCCTTCATCTCGTCGATCAGGGCCGACATTGACAATAAGTCCTGCTTTAAAACAAATTTATTTTCCTTATTTGGACCTTCTTTGGCCACGAGGAAGGCATTCAGTGCGGTAAACAATCGTTTTTTGGTTAACGAATCGATAAGCGGGCGACTGTAAACAGCCGAAATAATGCTCCAAACCAGGCATACAGTCAGCAACAAAGTTTTTTTCATCAGGCAATAAAATTCAGCTGCAATATAAATATCCGGCACGCTTACATTCAAAAAATCGCCGGGTTAAATCTTATTGCGGATTTTGATAAATAACGTTAATTTTAATCGCCAATATTAACCGGTTTGAGAACTGATTTGCTTCACATCTCATCCCGATAGCTATCGGGACTCATCCCTAACAAAATCAATTATGAACCGAAAAATCACTTTCCGGGCTTTGTGTTTATTCCTTACTATGCCCGCATTCCTACTTTGCAGCAGCTCATTTCTGCTAAAAAAGGACAAAGCAGTCAAAAGAGTGCACACTGTTATAAAACAAGCGTTTGTTGACAGCGGCTGGCGGCAATTATTTAACGGCAAGGACCTTGAGGGGTGGAAGCAGGTTGGTCCGGGCATGCGTTACGTGGAAAACGGGCTGACAGCCAGCCATGGTGGTATGGGCCTGTGCTACTGGACCAGGGAAAAATTCGGCGATTGCGTTATCCGCGTAGTTTATAAAATGCAAAAGTTCAACAGCAACTCCGGCTTTTTTATCCGCATACCGATTGAGCCGCGGGAGGCGTGGATGCCTGTATTTTATGGCTACGAAGTGCAGATCGACAATCACCCGGAAACCTCGGGCGAGGATGAATACCACATTACAGGCGGCCTTTACTCATTGACCAAGCCGCATTCGAAGCCCGGCCGTCCCGGTCCTGAATGGAACGTGATGGAAATCACCCTCGACGGGCCGCGCACCATTGTTTATGTAAATGGCGAATTGGTTACTGATTTTACCGAGGGCGATCCGGTTCCTGAACGAAAATTTGACTATGAACCCTTTCGCGGGCTGCGGCCGAACTATGGGTATATCGGCTTGCAGAACCATGGCGACGATGATGTGGTGTTTTTTAAAGAAGTTGCCGTACGTCCATTGCACTTAAAATAACCAGCAGGCCATGAAAGAAACTCAAAAAACAGGCACCATCAGCCGTGGCGATTTCCTTAAAAAAAGCGCGGTAGCGGCGGCGGGTTTTTATATCGTACCCCGCTTTGTTTTGGGCAAAGGTTATACAGCGCCAAGCGATAAGTTATACATAGCCGCAGTCGGCACGGGTGGCGAAGCCGAAAACGACATTCACCATTTTGCTACCGCGCCAAAAAAGAATGCCGAGATAGCCTTTCTGTGCGACGTTGACGAACGCCCCGCCGCCGAACGACGCAAGCAGTTCCCTAAAGCGAAATTTTACCATGACTGGCGTGAAATGTTTGATAAGGAAGGCAAAAATTTTGATGCGGTTACCGTAGCTATCCCTGACCATAACCATGCCATCGTTGGCCTGAGCGCCATGCAGCTGCACAAACACTTATACCTGCAAAAACCGCTAACGCATGATGTTTACGAAGCGAGGGTATTAACAGAGGCATCGAAAAAATACAAGGTAGTTACGCAGATGGGCGACCAGGGCGCGTCCTGCGATGGCATGCGCACCCTGCGCGAATGGTTTGAGGCCGGGTTGATAGGCGAGATCGAAAAAGTTTACTGCTGGACTGACAGGCCTGTTTGGCCGCAGGGCATTTCATGGCCGGCAACAAAACCACCCGTGCCATCCGAATTGAAATGGGACCTGTGGCTTGGAACCGCACAATACGTAGATTATATTGACAACCTGGTGCCTTTTAATTGGCGCGGCTGGTGGCAGTTTGGTACCGGCGCCCTGGGTGATATGGGCTGCCATATTATGGGGCCGCCGTTCAAATTGCTTGGATTGGGCTACCCGACCGAGATTTCCGGGAGTGCCAGCACCGTTTATACCGGCATTTTTAAGGAGGGAATTTTCCCCGAAAGCGGGCCTGTTTCCAGTCATATTAAATTTGATTTTACGTTAAAAAACGGCAAGCCGCTCGAGCTGCACTGGATGGATGGGGGCATGACGCCCGACCGCCTGCCCGAACTCGACCCGGATGTGAATATGAACGAAGCGCTGGGCGATTTCCCCGGCGAAAACGATTTCGAAGGCTGCACCCTGTTCATCGGAACAAAAGGGAAAGTTTCCTGCGGCTGGGGTGGCAGTCACCCAAGGCTTTTGCCGCTTTCATTAAATAAAGATGTAAGCATTCCCGAAAAATATGCCCGGGTACCGGGCGGTATGGATGGCCATTGGTGGCAATGGGTGGATGCTGCCATCGCGGGGTACGGCAAAATGGAGGTAGATTCGCCTTTTGAAGGTTATGCCGGGCCGCTCACGGAAACCGTATTATTGGGTAACCTGTTGCTGCGCAGCTTCGATATCCAGGAAAAGATAAAACGAAACGATCCTGTTTACGGCAACATGGAAGGCTACAAGTTCAGCGGTCGCTATGTGGGTTTAAAATGGGACGGCGAAAACAAACGGGTAACCAACTACGAGCCGGCCAACCAGTTTATAAGGCGCACTTACCGCGAAGGCTGGGGTGAAGTGAAGTTGTAGTTAAGTCGGGAAGTCCGAATCCCGATAGCTATCGGGACCGAAAGACGCTGCGACTGACGTTTCGGTAGAAAATAACTCCAGTCATATAGAAGTCGGGAATTCAGTAAAGTTCCGAAGAGGGTGCGACCGACGTTTCGGTACAAATAACAATTTTACTTCTATCAGTTTCCGGCCAAGCTCGTGAAAAGCGCTTTCTAATTTTTCAATCTGCGCCTTGCGCGGCTTTTTTGTGCCTGAGGCGTAATGGCGCAGTTGTTTTGAATTAATACCAGCGCCGTCTTTGTGAATATTCCTTTATAGTAATTCAAAAGGCCTTTAGTATCAAAGTGATAATCTAACTCGTAAGCCTGGCGAAAGACTTGCGGAATTTCGTCGCCATCTTCCAAACTGCTTTTAACGTGCAGTTCGACAGCCTCTTTGATATGCTGATTTATTTCTTTCGGCGTAGCGCCGGTAGCAACACAGCCCGGTAACAATGGTACAAATGCGGAAAAATTGTGCCCGGAATAATAGATATTGACGGTTATATTATTTTCCATAATGAGTATGCCCTTATTAACGTGAGTTCGATGTTATAAAACTCTGTCGTATTGGGTTATTGGATTTGCAGAACTGAATCCATGCTCGTGTTTGTCTGTTCACGAACTTACTATTCGCTCATTGGGTAGCCCCTGACGGGGCAATATTGCTTTGTTTTGCTATTTGCTACAAACGGGTAGCCCCTATGGGGCAAAGTTCAATATTTATATCGAACTCGGGTTAATTATTTGGTTATTTAAGTCCGGCCTGTTTTGGAATACTGCTAACTGCCCAGTTGCTTTTGATAATTCAGATTTGTCAGGTTAGCCAAGCATTCCATTATCGTTCCCCCTTCAGGGGGTTAGGGGGTAAATTCCAGTTCCAGCAACACCGGGCAATGATCGGAGTGCCTCGCCTCGGGTAGAATGGAGGCCCTTTTAATATTTGGTTCCAGGCAACGCGTGGCCATGTTATAATCAATACGCCAGCCCAAATTCTTGGCGCGCGAGTTTGCCCGGAAACTCCACCAGGTATAGTTATGCGGTTCTTTGTTCACATGCCTGAAAGTGTCTATGTACCCGGAGTTGATGAAATTTTCCATCCATTCCCGCTCCTCCGGCAAAAACCCGGACGAGTTGGCGTTTGATTTGGGGTTATGAATATCGATGGGACGGTGGCAAATATTGTAATCGCCGGATACTACCAACTTTGGACATTGCGATTGCAGCAATTCCAGGTACCTGCCAAACTCATCTAAAAACCGGTACTTAAATGCCTGCCGGTCATCGCCGCTGGACCCTGATGGAAAATAAACGCTCATCACCGATACTTCGTCAAAATCAGCCCGGATATTCCGGCCTTCCCGGTCGTAGTCGCTGATCCCGCAGCCGTACTCGACGTGTTTGGGTGTTTTTTTGGTGAATATCGCCGTTCCGCTATACCCCTTTTTTTCGGCGGGGTACCAGTAGTGTTCATATCCCAGTTGCTCAACCAATACCAGGTCGGTTAGCACATCGGGCGTAGCCTTAATTTCCTGAAGGCAAACAACATCTGCATCAGTGGCCTGCAGCCAGGCCAGCCAATTTTTGCTCATCGCCGAGCGGATACCGTTTACGTTATATGTGATGATCTTCATTGATTGATTGCGGAATTCGGATTGTCGATGCGGAATGTTTAATTTGAAGCTATACCAAGTCTTAATAAATCCACAAGTCGAAAATCCGAAATAGGAAATTACTGAATTATTCCTGTTAAAGAGTCCAACTCCTTACACTCCTTCTTACTCAATAATTCCACTGTCATGGATATATCCGTCTTTGGCCGGTCGCTGGCGTCGGTTTTTACGGCGGCGATGCGGTCGACCATATCAATGCCCATCACTACCTCACCAAAAACGGTATAATTCTGGTCCAAATGCGGCACTCCACCCACCGAACGGTAATATTCCCTTTGCCATTCCGGGATTTTATGCCCTTTTAAGCGGGTGTTCTCCAGCGTGTCTAATTTGCCGTTGCTAAATCGCTTTCCCTCGACAATATAAAACTGGCAGCCGCTGGATGCCTTCGCCGGGTTATCATCCCGTGCGGCGGCAATCACCCCGCGTTTATGAAACAGGCTGTCGCGGAATTCGGCGGGAATGGTATAGCCCACATCCCCATTGCCCAATTCAGCGCCGGGTTTTGCTTTTACCGAGTCTTTTGAATCAGGGTCGCCGCCCTGTATCATAAAGTTCTGTATCACCCGGTGAAACAAGGTGCCATTATAAAACCCCTGTTTAACAAGCTTTATAAAATTGTCGCGGTGTTTGGGCGTTTGGTTATACAAACGGATGATGCACTGTCCATAACTGGTGGTGATACGTACATATTGGTTTTTCGGTCCGCCGGCAAACACTGCAGTGACCGCCAATGAAAACAATACAATTGAAAATAATCTCTTCATGACAAAATTTTATCTGCCTAAATTAGTCAACGGCCCACAGCTCTTCAAAATAATTTACAATCAGCGATTTCATCAGCATCTCCTGTTCCAGGATCGTATAACTTGGGATAGGTTTTACCAGGTTCCAGTGCGGCCAGCCATCCTGGTCCAGCCCTTCCAGCTCATAAAAGCCAATCAGGCTAAACAGCTTGCAGGTGGCAATATGCATCAATTCCTCTTTTTGCCTTTTGCTGAATTTCTTCGGCCCCTTGCCCAGTTCCTGCACACCGATCAGGAAGAGCAGTACCTTGATATCCGGTCTCTCGTTATCAAATTCTTCTGCTATGCGCTCCTGCAGCGCCTTAAATTTTATATTGATTTCCGCGGGCTTCATGTGCGGTAAAGATACGGTTTAGTCCGGAAAGTCCGGAAAGTTGGTTTAGTCCGAAAGTGGGAAAGTCCGAAAGATGCTGCGACTGACGTTTAGGTAAAAATACCTGTCCCCGCCATCCGCTAACGCAGAAATATTGGAACAAGCGATATTTGTCGATTAGTTAGCGTTCGAAACAACGATTATGGCAGACCATCACTCAACTATTGACCAAATGTAATCTTCCAGGCCATCGTAAGTCGTTAGCGCTGGTTTAACCCTTTCATCTAATAACAACTTTTGTTTAATATAATTCCATTGATTTGCGTTGTACTGAAAGTATTCTTGCTCTACTCCTTCTTCTAATTCTACTCTTTCGTATTCGGATTTAATAATAACATTCCATTGGTTTTGTAGGTACTCTCTTACGGCTCCATAAACTTCACTCTTTTCAGCCTGTTTAATTATCAACTGAAGTATATCTATCTCCAGATATTTGTAAGTAAATTGAATAAGTGTGTAGTAGGAAAATGTATTTGAAAAGCTATTCATCATGTACAGCAGATCGTCAACCTCAACGTTTTCCCACACTTCTGGTAAGCAAAGAAAAAGTATATTAGTATAGGTTGGATTTACTCGTTCAAGATTGTGAAAAATAAATTCGACCGGATTTAATTGAGATATACGAATTAGATAAGGATTCAAAAATTCTCTGTCCACGGGGAAATACTCCGCTTCTTTCATGCCTTTAACAGCGATAACATGTGACAGTGTCTTAACTTCTTCTGATGTATGTATCATCGAATCTTCAAGATAATCGCTCTATTCGATGCATTAATTAAGCGTCGATTAATCCATCCTGATTTGCCTCCAAAATAAGGTACACCGTTCAGGTATCCGGAAACATCGAATAAATATTGGCATTAATATCCATTACCGCAATAGCCCGGACTAATTAAGCCAGACGTAGCGGACAGTCGAATAAGAAATTGGTTCTATGAAGTTTGGTATGAGCAAGACATGGAGTATAAGATTGCTAACATTAATAGCCTGTCCTTTGTACCCCTGTAAATCTCCCCTAAACTTAGGGGAGACTTTTGATTCCGGGGACAAGAATTACTTCGGTTTCCTTTACAAGAACCACGAATTCTGAAATGTACAAAACTAACAGCAGTGAAACTAAGTCTCTGCGAAGCATCCTAAGAAATAAAAATTCTGCCCCCCCCCCTGTAATGAAACGCGGAAACGAGCGTCTATAACCTATGATCAGTGTGCAAATGCATTAAAGCAACCATATTGCAATTATCAAATGTTACATTTGTGCAACTTGGTTAAACTTTTAATGATTAGTTTTGTTCGGTTATTATAAATAACTCATTTACTGGCTTGAAAACATCCAAATATCATATTTTATGCGCACGCATTTTACTGATCTGCTTCGTTGCAGGCCAGGGTATGATATATGCCCATAGCCATACGGGTTCCTCAGTTTTCCAGGGC
>JABDGE010000014.1 GCA_013286235.1 Bacteroidota bacterium | reverse complement strand
CAATTTTGTAATGCAGGATCATGATTTCCGTCAAGCGTATTTCAGTCATTTTATGCTAAAAAGCTGTAAAACGGGGCGTATGATAACTAAGTCATCCTGATCAAACATTTGTCAAACTTTTGACCTATAAATATACTTATATTTGACTTACTATAAAACATTGTAAACCAATTACTAAACTTTTTTTACCAAAACAAATCTGACTTATATTTATAGTGGTTTGACTTATTGATATTTAGTTAAAATAAGCATCACAATTTATTTTACCTGTAGAAAGCCTTTTTTACCTGCAAAAAGGCCCCGTTATTTAATAAAAGACTCAAAAAAAGTAAAACATTTGATACTACAGCTATAAAAACAAGCAACACAATCAACCTTAATCCATCGTACATGAAGAAAAATCTACTCTTATTCACAATTGTAGCGCTCCAATTTTTTCTTTGCCTGTTGCCGCACCAGGCCATGGCCCAAAGCCATGTGTTAAAAGGAAAAGTGAGCGATGCACAGGGCAGCCCCTTGCCGGGGGTGTCCGTAAAAATACAGGGGACTGACCAGGGGGTTAGCACTGCTACAGACGGGACTTTTTCAATCACCCTGAAAGGCCCCGGCAATATCCTGGTGTTCTCTTTTTTGGGCTTCGACAAAAAGACCGTTGAGATCAAATCTGAAACTACGCTCGATGTAGTTTTAGAAGAATCGAAGTCGGAATTGAAGGAGGTGGTCGTAGTAGGTTTTGGCACCCAGAAAAAGAGCGATGTTACCGGCGCTATTTCGTCGATAAAAAACAAGGACTTTAAAGATCAGCCTGGCGTAACCAACTTAGCAGCCAGCATTGAAGGGAAGCTTTCGGGTATTGATGTTACGCAGCCTTCGGGCACACCGGGCGCAGGTTTGCTGGTGAGCATCCGCGGTGCACAAAACCCCTTGTATGTGGTTGATGGTGTGCCCATGGAAAGCGAAAGCAATTCATCGTTGGGTACGGCCTATAACCTTTCGGGGCAATCAACCGGGAGCGGACAAAACATCAGCTCGATCTCGGACATTAACCCCGACGATATCGAATCCATCGAAATATTGAAAGATGCTTCCAAAGCCATTTACGGCTCACGTGCTGCAAACGGGGTGGTACTCATCACCACCAAACGCGGCAAGGCCGGGGAAACCACTTTTGATTTTAATGTAAACTATGGTGTTCAGAATGTTGAAAAAGAAATACCTTTTATGGACTCGCAGCAATTTTATAACCTGACGAATGAAGCCATTAAAGAAGATATATGGGTTTACCATAACGACATTGCCACCAATAACCCCGACCCGCATTTTGCCCTGAGCGATCTGCAATCTGTGGGCATATTGGACGGAAATGGCAACCCGATACCTAACCCGGCGGCGCCTTATTACGATCTGGCCAGCAAGGTGAATACCAACTGGGAAAACGCTATTTTCCGTACGGCGCCGGTAACTACCTATGAACTATCAGCACGGGGCGGCAATGACAAGACGAAGTTCTTTATCGGCGGCAGCTACCTGGACCAGGATGGGATCATTATCAATAATTATTATGATCGCGCTAACCTGCGGTTCAACCTCGATAACCAGGCGACAAAAAACCTGTCATTCGGGTTGACTTCGACCATGACCTACTCGGACGACAAGCGCAGCTTTAATGATAATACCTACACCGGCGTTGTAACCAATGCCCTGGGTGCGTCGCCCTTAATGCCTGTTTATTCTTCGCCGGGCGTTTATGCCGATTATACTGATTACCAGGCCTACTGGCTGTCGGATAACCCGGTAAAATCAGCTAATGTAATTAACGCCCACACCTATACCGACCGGTTGATCTCGTCGGTGTTTGCCGAATACAAATTCAGTCCTGATTTTTCATTCCGCTCCACATGGTCACTTGATTATGACTATGTGAACGATAGCCAGTATTTCCCGGCAATTACCGTGGATGCACAGGCGGATAATGGGAAACTCCTTTTGGGCGACAACGATCAGCTAACGTGGTTTAACGATAACCTGTTTACTTACAAGCACAAATTTGATAAAAACAACCTGGACATCATTGCAGGCTATACGCAGCAGGCGAGCAAGATTGCGCAATCGGCAGAAGAGGGATTGGGCTTCCCACAAACCGGGGATGTTCAAAACATTAACAATGCAGCGGTAAGTTACAACATCCTGGAGCCCTACCCACTGGAATATGAGGCGCTCCGGTCGTACCTAACCCGCATCAATTATGATTACGACGGCAAATACCTGTTCTCCTTTATCATCCGTGCCGATGGCTCCTCAAAATTTGCACCCGGGCACCAATGGGGCGAGTTCCCGTCGGTATCGCTGGGATGGAATATGACCAATGAGCCTTTTTTGAAAAATGTAGCTTTCGTCAACTCCTTGAAACTACGGGCCAGCTATGGCTTATCCGGACAACAGGATAACGTTCCGGATTATCAAAACTACGCCTATTGGGGCACGGCCAAATACAATGGAGGCGCCGGCTTTGTACCTTATAATACGTTGGCGCCGCAACCGCTCACCTGGCAAACCAATACCAGTTTGAACTTCGGGGTTGATTTTGAGCTGTTCAACCATTTTATAAATGGTTCGGTTGAGTATTTCATATCGGACCAGAACAGGCTTTTAAACCAGGAACAAATACCGGGCACAACGGGCTTCCAATGGGCTTATGCCAACTCCGGCGAGATCCAGGATAAGGGCCTGGAAATCCAATTGAGCACCAACAACATTAAAACAAACGACTTTACCTGGACAAGCGGCTTTAACATATCGTTTATCAAAAACACCATCAAATCATTAGCGGTAAATAACCAGTACGTTTACTCCTACAATGACCAAAACGCAACCAATATCCTGAAGGTCGGCGACCCGGTGGGTGAATTCTTAGGCGTACCATTTGCTGGCGTTAACCCAGCCAACGGCGATGCCCTTTACTATGCCGCTAACGGCACCAGGGAACGGGCGGACCAGGTAAATTTTACCCAGGATGCGACAGCGATCGGCAGCCCGAAGCCAACCTTTTTTGGAGGTTTTAGCAACGATTTCAGGTACAAGAAATTCGACGCGCAGTTAGCGATGCAATTCAGCTACGGCAATAAAGTGTTTGACCTGATACGCACGACCTACGAAAGTTTGGGCTGGAGCAGCGCCTCGACCCCAAGCGGGGCCTACTTAGGCGGCGTGTATGCCAATAACGATACGCGGGTTTTGGGCGCATGGTCGCATCCGGGGCAGGTGACCGATATCCCGCGGCCTTCCTTCCTGCTGCAAAACTATTTTCCGAACTCGAGCGAGTTTGTGGAGAACGGCTCGTTTTTGAAGGTTCGGACGCTTAACATCGGGTACAACCTGGGCAAAACCAAGTATTTCAGCAATATAAGGCTGTACGCGGAAGCGCAAAACCTGTTTGATTTCACAAAGTATATCGGTTTCGACCCGGAAGTGAGCTCGACGGGCGGCGGAAATGACCAGACCGCGGGCATCGATTATGCGGCCTACCCGCAGGCGCGCACGTTTGGTTTAGGTATTGATTGTAAATTTTAAGAACGACCATGAAGAAATTTATCAATATATCAGCATTTAGTTTTATAGCGGGCCTGGCAGTTTCGGTTATGATGACCGGATGCGTGAAGCTTAACCAGGTATCGCCCACCGGGGTACAGGCTACCCAGCTTTTTAAGGATTCGACCGGGCTGTCGGAAGCATTGACCGGCCTATACAGCACCCTTGAAGTTGCCAATTACTACGGCGCGGATTATCCGCTGCTATGCGACCTGAACAGCGACAATGGCGTGGCCGGGGGCTATAACAATACGCTTTTGAACGAGTTTGGAAATTACAGCGTTTCGGCATCAAACGACTATACCACCAATACCTATGCTTCGATTTACCAGACCATTGCTACCGCCAACGCTATTTTGGCCGGCGAAAAAACGGTGGTCGGCGCATCAACAGCGTATTTGAATTCGGTTAAAGCCCAGGCATTAACTTTAAGGGGCATGGGCCATTTTGATCTGTTAAGGTATTTTGGTTACCACTGGGATCTGACGTCTGTTTACGGGATACCCGTAGTTACTACCGTTCAAACCAGCAGCAGTATTGTACCACGCAGCACGGTGGCCGCAACCTATACCGCTATTCTTTCGGATTTGAACCAGGCCGCTACCCTGGAGGTGGGCAATACCAGCCGCAACCCGAACTATATTAATCCCGCCATAATAAACGCGTTGCTTGCCCGTGTATACCTGTATATGAAGAACTATACCAGCGCGGCCAGCTATGCTACATTGGTGATCAATGACGGGGCGTTCTCGGTGATGAATACGGGGAGCTTCCAGACCATGTACACCACGAAGAACAGCCCCGAATCGATTTTTGAATTGCCCTTTAACCAGCAAAATCAAAGCGAGTATAATGCTTATACCTTTGCACGTCTTGAGGCCGCGTCGACGGAGGTTTTATTCCTGGCCAACCCCGACCTGTTTAACTTTTTAACCAACCGTACCGGTGACCAGCGGGCCAACCTGGTGGCGATAGACCCATCGGACACCTATTACCGTACCCTGAAGTACAGCAGCGATATTGTACAGAAAGATAATTCGGCCTATGTGCTGCGCATCTCGGAAATGTATTTGATCAGGGCGGAAGCCTTGGGCCGTACCCAGGGCCTGGCGGATTTGAACATGATCAGGACCAATCGGGGTTTGCCTGCATTAACGAGCGCCGATGTGCCCGACGATCCGACGTACGCGCAGGCCGTGGCTGACGAAAACCGCGCCGAATTCAATTTTGAAGGGCATCGTTATTTCGACCTGGCGCGGACCGGGCAGGTGGTGAATGTGCTGCAGCCGCTTACCAGCTCGACCATTTCGATCACGAATTCGTGTTTCCCGATACCGTTGAGAGAGATTGAGGCGACCAATGGGGCGGTGGTGCAGAATCCTGGTTATTAGGGGAGAGATTTGAGATATGAGATGTGAGATTTGAGACAGAAGTAGCAGTGGCAGTAGCACTTGCAGTTGGGTTTTGGTTCGTTGAATGCGAATCCCGATAGCTATCGGGACGGAATGCCGATTGCGGAATGAAGGAGTTCATGACTTATTGCCGAATGAAACCTAAAAGCTGAAAGCTGTCCGCAGGACTCCATTGGAGAAAGACCAAAGCTGGAGAAGTGTGAGAAAGAAAATGGTTGATACAAGCAATAAACCGAAAATATAAAAATAGCCATATGGCACATTACCCCATTGCGCGTTTGTTGCGGGCTGCATTTAATGCGGCTGTGGCAGAAGACGCGGAAGCAACCGTGCTGTTTAACGAATACCGGGATAGCCGCCGCAGGTTTTTGAAACAGGCTGCCGTTGGCGCGGGCGCGCTGGCTTTGACGCCGGGTATATTGGGGCTGGCATCCTGCGGCAGGAACGAGGAGGACAGTGTTGCCATCATCGGGGCGGGGATCGCGGGTTTAAATGCCGCTTACCAATTGCAGAAAGCGGGTATTAAAAGTACGCTTTACGAGGCGTCGGACAGGGTGGGCGGACGGATGTTTACCTTGCGGGATGAGTTTGGCGAGGGAATTACAACGGACATCGGCGGCGAATTAGTGGATACCACACATCATGATATCCGCCGGTTGGTCGACGAACTGGGCCTTTCGTTTTATGATTTGAGAACGGATACGCATGCGCGCAAAACCTATTATTTCGGCGGGAAATCCTTATCGGAGGATGATCTGAAAAATGCGCTGAAGCCTTTTGTGTTGCAGCTGATGAAGGATATCAATTCGCTGCCTGAAATTATCAGCTATAAAGCAGCCGCCCAGTTTGAACACCTCGACAAGCAATCCATTAGCGGCTACCTCAAAACGATCGGCATAAGCGGCTGGCTGTTTGACTTTTTAAATGTTACGCTAACCCGCGAATATGGCATGGAGGCGTCGATCCAGTCGGCGGTAAACTTCCTGATCATGTTTGTACCGCCATCGGATACGGAAAAAGGCTACGAGCTGTTTGGAGACGACCATGAGGTGTTCAAAATAAAAGGCGGAAGCGGGGCGCTCACCCACGCCTTGCACCAGCAGGTAAAAGAGGATGTGAAAACCGGGTTCGCACTAAAGTCGATCAGAAAGGGCGATGGTAAATATTACAGTCTTGAGTTTGAGCACGAGGGCATGGGAGAAACGGTAAAAGCAAGTCATGTAATTATAGCTATTCCCTTTACCATGCTGCGCTTGGTTAAACTCGACCTGCCTATCCCTGCCGAAAAACTAAAATGCATTAATGAGATGGGCTATGGCAATAGCAGCAAGTTTTTAATCGGCGTTACCAAAAGCAAACCCTGGCGGGTACACGGACAACAAGGCTATACCTTTACCGACCTCGCTTTTGGCTGCGGGTGGGACAGCAGCGAGGCACAATCCGAAACGGAAGGCGCGTTTAATGTTTTTGGCGGAGGAGATTTCAGCAATATGGTAAGGGACACCGGAAAGGATTCCCTGGCCGCCAAATTTGTGCCCGAATTGAATACCATCTTTCCCGGAATGGATAAAGCCTATTCAAACAAAACCCTGAAATTCTGCTGGAGCGAAAACCCCTATTCAAAAGCAGCATACAGCTCGTTTAAAACCGGCCAATGGAGCACCCTTGCAGGCTGGGAAGGGGTGCCGGTTGGCGAAGTTTACTTCGCCGGCGAGCACGTAAGCCGCGAATTCCAGGGCTATATGAATGGCGGCGCGGAAACGGGCAGGGTAGCGGCGGAGATGGTAGTGAAGGCGATTGCGGGAGTGGTGTGAGGGGGGAAGTAGCAGTAGTAGCAGTAGTAGCAGTAGCAGTAGCAGTGGCCATTTGCAGTCGGTGGTTAGTAATGAGTTGGCAGTTTAAGGTTTGCAGTTTGCAGTGAAGAATAGGAAACGGAAATCGGTGAAATCAAAAAAAATAAAAATGAATAGTAAAGAAATATTAGCCCGCAGGAAAAAGTTTGTGCCTGACGCGATAGGGATATTTAACCCGTCGACGGCGGTAAGTGCCAAGGGGGCGGTGATAACAGATGCGGATGGCAATGAGTTGATCGATTTCGCGGGTGGGATCGGTGTAGTGAATGCAGGGCATTGCCCGGAGCCGGTGGTAAAAGCCATTGCAGAACAGGCGGCCAAGCTGATCCATTGCAGTTTTAACGTGGCCACCTACGATGTGTACATGCAGCTGGCTGAAAAATTGGCGGGACTGTTGCCGCATGGCGAGCATACCAAAGTAATGCTGACCAACTCCGGCGCGGAGAGCGTGGAGAATGCTATAAAGATCGCACGGCAGGCAACCGGGCGGCCTGCCATAATTTGCTACGGGGGCGCTTTCCATGGCCGCACCATGATGAGCATGACACTTACTTCAAAGGTTGGCTATAAACTCGGCTGCGGGCCCTTTGCACCGGAGGTTTATCGAATCCCCTTCCCGGACTATTACCACAATAACCAGGGCGCGGCTAACCTTGATGAATTTTCGGATCATCACCTGCGCGAGCTGGAAAACTTTTTTACCACGAATGTGCCCGCATCGCAGGTGGCGGCTATCATTTTGGAGCCGGTACAGGGTGAGGGCGGTTTTAATGTTGTTCCGCCAAAATACCTAAGGGGCCTGCGGGCGATATGTGATAAGTACGGAATCCTGCTCATTCTTGACGAGGTGCAAAGTGGATTTGGCCGTACCGGGAAATGGGCGGCTTACCAGCATTACGATACAAATCCCGACATCTCAACCTGGGCCAAGAGCATGGGCAGCGGCATGCCTATTGGCGCAGTCATGGGGAAGGCCCATATTATGGATGCCTGCAAACCTTCTACCATCGGCGGTACCTATCCCGGCAATCCTGTGTGTTGTGCTGCCGCGCTTGCCACACTGGATTACATGGAGGAAATCAATATCAATGCGTTAGGTGTGCGGGTCGGCAAGATTGTGCGGGAGCGGTTCGATCAATTCAAAAAACAATTCAGCGCGATAGGAGATGTGCGTGGGCTCGGCGCCATGCTGGCCTTTGAGCTGGTAAAAGATGGCGATCCAAACCGACCCAATGCCGACCTGTGCAAAAAATTGATCAGCTATTGCGCCGATCGTGGCTTGATCGTGATCAACGCCGGCATCAACGGCAATATCATCAGGGTGTTGAGCCCGCTGGTGATTGACGAGGGTTTATTAAATAAAGGACTTGATATTATTGAGGATGGATTACACCGATTGTTGGATGATTACACCGATAAAACGGACCATCAACACGGACTCCTTGCAGCCAAATCAATCTAATCGCCAAGCGAATCGGTGAAATCAAAAAATAATCGGTGAAACGGCGCAGCCCTCCTGAACACCGCTAAAAAAAAAACAATACGTGAAGAATCCCAAAAAATAACAAAACGGTGCAAGCATCTCATCAAAATAAACAATTTATAAACGGCACATGGATCACTGCGGTCGATGGGGGTGAACTGCCATTAGTGAACCCTGCAACGGAGGAGATATTGGGTCACATCAGCTTTGGTAACGAAAAAGACGCCGCATTGGCTATTGATGCCGCAGAAGCCGCTTTCAAAACCTGGAGCAAAACGACGCCTTACTACCGCGCGGAGATATTAAAAAAAGCCGCCAATTATTTAAGGGATAACCTGGAAACGATTGCACATGATATGGTGCTCGAAAGCGGCAAGCCCTTATTGGAAGCGCGCGGCGAATGGACGGTGGCGGCAAATCTTTTTGAATGGTATGCCGAAGAAGGTAAAAGGGCTTATGGCAGGGTGATCCCCACAAGCCGGATAGACAAAAGAAGCTCGGTGATCCTGCAGCCGATGGGTATTATAGGCATCATTACGGCCTGGAATTTTCCGGCTTATAACCCGGCAAGGGCCTGGGCGGCGGCGCTGGCTGCCGGTTGTACGGTTGTTGCCAAACCATCGGAAAATACGCCGCTTTCGGCTTACCACCTCATGGAGGCGTTGATCCATGCCGGGCTGCCGCCAGGCGTGCTGAACCTGCTGATCGCGGACGCCGCGCCGGGTGGTGAGGCCATGCTGAACGACAAACGCCTGAAAAAAATAAGTTTCACCGGCAGTGCGCGTGTGGGTAAAATACTGATGGACGGGGCCAGCCGCACGCACACCAAACTCTCGCTCGAGTTGGGCGGCAATGCGCCGGTTGTGATTTTTGATGATGTTGACGTGGATGCCATCGCAAAAGCCGCTTCTATCGCTCGCTTTAGAAATAACGGGCAGGTTTGCGTTGCCCCGCAACGGTTTTATGTCCATAAAAATATTTACGACCAGTTTGCTGAAAGGTTAAGCGGTTACGTGTCGCAGTTGAAAGTAGGAAGCGGTTTTGAAGAGGGCGTCAACGTCGGCCCTTTGATCACAGCCAGGCAGCGCGACAGTGTATTTGACCTGCTGACCAAATCGAAAACCGAACGTGCGGAAGTGCTCACCGGCGGTAACAGGCCGGAACACCTGGAGAAGGGCTACTTTATGCAACCTGCTGTGGTAGGCAATTTGGATCAATCGTCGAGCCTGGCGAGAAATGAAATATTCGGGCCTGTTTTGCCGCTGTTCAGTTTTGACGACCTCGACGATGCATTAGCAAAAGCAAACGACACGGAATATGGCCTGGCAGCTTACGCCTTCACCGATAATTTAAAAACCGCCATCAAGGTATCTGAAGGACTGGAATTTGGCATTGTAGGTATTAATGAATGGGCGCCTCATGGAACCGAGTTGCCCTTCGGCGGATGGAAATACAGCGGGCAGGGCCACGAAAGCGGAAGCGAGGGGCTTTATGAGTATATGGAGAAGAAGTTGATCAGTATTGGGATTGGGTGAGTGGTGAGTGGTGAGTGGGCGGTGGTGAATGGTGAGTAGGCAGTGGTGAGTAGTGAGTGGTGAGAGAGAATCAAGAGCCAAGAGCCAGGAGCCAAGAATCGAAAGGTAAGAGGCAATAATTCACAATGAAACAACAAAATCGGTGAAATCACTAAACATAATCGGTGTAACGGCGCAGCCCTCCTGAACACCGCTGAAAAAAAACAATAAGTGAAGAATCCCAAAAAATAAAAATAGATGGCATACGGCGCAATAGCATTAATACCACCGGCAGTAGTAATAGCACTGGCGATAAAGCAGAGGACATCTTTTGAGCCTTTGCTGATCGGCTGTTTGGTGGGCTATGCCATCATCGGGTTTCATGATCACAGCAACGTGTTCACCAATTTTGTAGGTTCGTTTGAGGGGGTGATGGGGAAGGAGGACTCGGTGTGGGTGATCCTGGTATGCGGCTTATACGGATCGCTGATCGGCTTGATGGTCCGTAGCGGCGGCACGCTCAAATTTGGCGAATGGGCATTGACAAGGATAAAAACAGCGCGTGGGGCTTTAATGGGGGCATGGTGGCTGGGGCTTTTTATTTTCCTGGATGATTACCTGAGTGCACTTACAGTAGGTATCTCCATGCGGAAAATTACCGACGCCTTTAAGGTTCCGCGCGAAAAACTGGCTTATATTGTCAATACAACCGCACCGCCCTGGTGCGTGGTGGTGCCTATTTCAACCTGGACGATTTTCATCGCCAATATTTTGGAGTCGTCGCATGTGGCGGCGAAAGGCAAGGGGCTGGTAACTTACTGGAAGATGATCCCCTTTGTCGCGTATGGCTATGTGTCGGTTTTGATCATTCCATTGTTTATTTATGGGGTATGGCCCTGGTTTGGCAAAATGAAAAAGGCCGATATCCGCGCCGAAGAAACAGGGCAGCTTACCGAAACGGAATTCAGCGAAACGGCCGTGTTGGATATCAGCGCGATGAACCCCGACAAAAAATCGAAAGTGATCTATTTTTTGATGCCGATATTGGTTTTGCTGGCTGCCACGATCTACTTTGACATTGACGCCTTAAAAGGCGTTATGGTAGCTGTTGCGTTTACTTTCGTTTACTATATGGTGATCAAAGTCGGCACGTTTAAACAATTGTCGGAGACGATGTTCGGCGGGTTTGGCAGCATGCTTTACGCGCTGGCGATATTGATGATGAGCTATGTGCTTAAGGATGTAAACGACAAAATGGGCCTTACCCAGTATGTGCTGCATTCGGCTTCGCCGTACCTCAATAAGGAATTTCTGCCGGTGATCGTATTTGTTTCGCTTTCGCTGATATCGGTAACTACAGGCTCGTCGTGGGGCTTGTATGCCATCGCTATCCCGTTAGTGGTACCGCTTGCCCAGCATTTCGGCTCTAACGTGTTGTTAAACTGCGGCGCTGTCATTAGTGCGGGCGTGTTCGGCGCTAATGCCTGTTTATACTCCGATGCCACAGTGCTTACATCGCAGAGTACCGAATGCAATAACATTGATCACGGATTGTCCCAGTTGCCCTATGCTGCCATCGCTTTTTGCTTGTCGGCAGGTGTTTACGTCGTAATGGGTTTTACCATCCATTAAAAAGAATAGAAATGCAAACGTTATTAACCAACTATTCCGTCACAACAAGCTCCGGCCTCGTTGTACAAAACACCCGGCCGGAGCACACCGCACAGTTGGAGGAATTACAGCGTATTGTGTTTCCTACCCTTGTCGAAGACGAGCTCATTCTTGAAAAACACTATCTGAATCACCTGAAAATATTCCCGGAAGGTCAGCTCGTGATAACGGATAAAGATAGGGTAATCGGCATGACCTCGACCATGCGCAGCAGGTTTGATATGGGCAATTACCAACATACCTTTAAAGAGACTTTTGCCGGTGGATGGATGACCAACCACGAGCCGGACGGCGACTGGCTGTACGGGCTGGATATTGGGATACATCCCGACTACCGGGGCCTGGGCCTGGCACGCCTGCTCTACCGGGCAAGGCATACCATAGCGAGGCAATTAGGTCTGAAAGGCCAGATCACCGTAGGTATGATGAGCGGCTACGGGGCATTGGGCGAAGCACTGACCGGGGAGCAGTATTATTTAGAGTTGATAGCCGGAAAAAGAACAGATCCTACTTTATCGCCGCAAATGAAAATAGGATTCGTGCCGATAGCGCTGGTGCCTGGTTACCTGAACGACCCTGTATGCGGAAATTTTGGGGTCTTGATAAAGATTGATGTTGATAGGGATATTTGAATGAGTCCGGAAGTCCGGAAGCCAAAAGCCAAAAGCCGAAAGCCGAAAGTGGAAAGTCCGGAAGAGGGGGAGTGGAAAGGTGAATGCGGATCCCGATAGCTATCGGGACGGAATGCGGGATGTGGAAGTTAGACCGAAGTTCGTGGTTGGAAAGAAGGGACGTTGAAAATTCGCACTAAACAGATATTAAACATGGAAATAAAAATTGCAGAAACGGAAGCGGATATTTTAAAGTGCTGGGATGTATTGCTGGCGTTGAGGCCGCATTTGAAAAAAGACACTTTTGTGGGTACAATCCAGGAAATGATTGGCGAGGGATATATCCTGGCTTTTATTGAATCGGACGAAAAAGCTGTTGCGGCGGTTGGTTTCCGGTATTTACAGTTTTTACACAATGGCAGGCATTTTTACATCGATGATCTTACCACGCTGCCGGAATGCCGGGGTAAGGGCTATGGGAGCAAACTACTCGATTTTGTGGCTGAAAAGGCGAGAGCACGTGGCTTCAAAGTAATAACACTCGATTCCGGGTATCAGCGGAATGACGCGCACCGGCTGTATTTGAACAAGGGCTTTATTTTGAGCAGTCATCACTTTTTGAAGAATCTATAAATTACATCATGGCTCATGTGCGATTAGCCGGCCCAGCGCTGGAGAGAAGAAAAAAGAGATATAGCACCGGTTAAACCAAAGGCCGCTTTCATATTAGGAATTGAAAATAGTTAAATTATTACATTATAATCTTCCGGACTTTCGGTCCCGATAGCTATCGGGATCCGGACTTTCGGACTAAAAAAACATCATGGCTCATATTCAATTAAAAACCGCATTGCCCGGCCCAAAAGGCATTGCGGCACTGGAGAGAAGGAAAAACGCCTTACCTGCGGGCCTGGCTAAGTCGACTGAAATTGTGGTTGAAAAAGCGGAAGGCGCATTGGTTTGGGACGTGGACGGCAACCAGTTGCTCGACTTTGCGGGTGGTATCGGGATGATCAACGTTGGGCACCGAAACGAACAGGTAGTCGACGCGATCAAACAACAACTGGATAAGTATATTCATACCTGTTCATTGGTTACCACCATGGAGCCCTACCTTGACCTGGCCGAATTGCTAAATGGGCTTACACCCGGCGACTTCCCAAAGAAAACCTTACTGGCTAATTCGGGATCGGAGGCGGTGGAAAATGCCGTAAATATTGCCAAGTATTACACCAAAAGAAATGCGGTATTGTGTTTTGAGGGCGCTTACCACGGCCGCACGCTGTTAACGCTGAGCCTCACCAGTAAGTACAGCTTATTCAAAAAAGGTTTCGGCTCGTATGTTTCTGATATCTACCGGATACCGGCGCCTAACGTGTACCGGGGGATTGAGGGGATGAGCGAAGAAGATTACGTGGCTTATTGCATCAAAAAACTGGACGAGGCTTTTGTTTCGCAGGTCGACCCGGAATCGCTTGCCGCTGTTATCATCGAGCCGGTACAGGGTGAGGGGGGCTTTTTGCCGATACCCGCCGCTTACCTGCACAAACTCCGGGAAGTATGCGATAAATATGGAATCGTATTTATCGCCGATGAAATTCAATGCGGGGCCGGGCGCACGGGTAAATTTTTCGCGGTTGAACATAGTGGCGTAGTTCCGGATATAATTGTGTGCGCTAAGTCGATCGGCGCCGGTATGCCCATTAGCGCGGTTACCGGGAAAGCACAGATAATGGATGCGCCTCATTTAGGCGGCCTTGGCGGTACCTATGGTGGCAGCCCTGTTGCTTGTGTTGCGGCAATTGAAGCGATCAGGATCATCAAAAGCGAAGCATTTTTAGAACGCGTAAATGAAGTGGGCGAAATCATCCGTGCCACACTGGAAACCTGGAAGGATAAATACCCTTTGATCGGTGATGTACGGGGCATCGGCGCAATGCGGCTGGTTGAGTTTGTAAAAGACCGGGACTCCAAAGAGCCTGACGCGGAAGCTACACTCGAAATCATTAAGGATGCGGGCGCCCACGGATTGATTATGATCCGCGCGGGTTTATTCAGTAATTGTATCAGGCTGCTCCCGCCGATCGCAATAACCGACGATCAGCTGACGGAAGGTTTGCAGGTACTGGAAGACGCCATCGCCCGGGCACAGCTAAAAAGAAGCGCGGTGTTAGTTTGATCAAAATTGTAGTCATAAATTATTCATGCCATCATTAATCATCCATAATGCCAACCTGCTGTCGTTCAACCCTGGTTTTAACAACCGGGGGCTCGATGCCATGGCCATCGACGGGAACCGCATTACAGGCTTAGGCCGGTGGGATGAGTTTAAGTCCCTGGCGCAAGCAGGAACCGATGTAATTGATGCCGGAGGCAAAACCATTATGCCGGGCTTCAACGACTCGCATATCCACATCTGGAAAGTCGGCAACCTCGATACGTTTATGCTTGACGTCAGGGCGGCAGGCAGTTTGGATGAGATGTTGGGCATGATCGAAACGTATCACCGGGATAACCCGCACTTGCAATGGATAACCGCGCGCGGCTTTAATGAAGCGGCCTGGAAAGAAGGGAAGATGCCTGATAAGAAGGACCTTGATAAGGTTGTAAAGGACAAACCGGTTTACCTGGTACGTACCTGTGCGCACATTGCTGTAGCCAATTCGCGGGCACTCGAATTAAGCAATATCACCCAAAGCACGCCGGCTCCAGGCGGAGGGGTTATATACAAAGGCGGGGATGGGAAGCCGAACGGGATATTTTCCGAAACGGCGCTTGGCCTGGTGAGTAAACACATTCCAGCCTACACCAAAGACGAACTGAAGTTGATGGTGCTGGCCGCCCGAAAACAGCTATACCGCTACGGGATAACCGCAGCCACTGATCCGGCGGTCGATCCGCTGCTGCTGCAGGCTTATTATGAAATGCATGAGGCTGGCGAACTTGGTTTCCGACTGAACGCCATACCCATTTTATTGCCGGATGGCGGAGAAAAGTCCTACAATTTGCCCGGGCGCTACCGTTCAGCCTGGATGAATGTAAACACGGTTAAATTTTTTAGCGACGGCGGCCTGAGCGGCAAAACAGCAGCCTTAAAGCGGTCATATAAAAACTCGCGTGAACGGGGCGTTCTTCGTTTACAAAGGGAACAATACTTTCAGCTGTGTACCCGCGCTGCAAAAAAAGGCTTGGGACTCGCAACGCATGCCATCGGCGATGCGGCAATAGAATATGTGACAGCCATTTATGCTGAGCTGGACGCGATCTTCCCCGGTACTTTAAAACGGATAGAGCACCTCGGTTTGCCAGAGGAAAAGCATTTGGAGCTGATGGCGAAACACCAGATAGCTGCTTCGATGCAAACCATATTTATCAGCGAACTGGGGAAAAACTTCAGGCAATATTTAGACCAGCCTTACCTTGATCACTGCTACCCGGTAAGGTCGGTTTTGGAGCATGGTATCCTGACGGCCCTATCTTCGGATGCGCCCGTGGTGCGTAACCTGAACCCGGTAAAGGGTATTTTTGCCGCTGTAACGAGGATGGACGACGAAGGGTTTGTAATAGCGCCGAATGAGGCGATCACGATGACGGAGGCGCTTAAAGCTTATACGGTAAGCCCAGCGGCCATTGGGCAAACCCCTCAAATCGGATCGTTGCGGGCCGGGAAGCTGGCAGATTTTATTGTGCTGAACCGGGACCCGCTAACGACCGCAGCGCAGGATATCCCGCTGATTGAAGTTGAGCAGACGTTTATTGACGGCAAATGTGTTTATATGATCTGAACTACATTGGCGGGCAAACGAAGATGGGCCGGTCTGGAGGGGTGCAAACCAAATTGTCGCATTTTTCAAAGTGCCGCGATATGTCGGTCGTTCGATAACTTATATCGCCCTTTCAGGGCTTCGGATTGGGCTTATCAACAACACAGGACTTCGCCCTGTGTTGTTATATTATGCCCCTTCAGGGCAGTGAAGATGAGTTAACGATCGCCCCGACAGGCTATCTTGCGTTGAAGCGACAAGTTGATTTGCACCCGTCAGGCGTCTGTGCTTTGACGAAGTTATTTCCGTAACTTTAATCGATGTAATATGCCGTTCATTCAGCGCTTGTTTTAAGCGCCATTTAAGAAGAGGAACTTAATAAAAATATATGTTAGTAGAAGTTTTATCGTACCAGGTAGCTGACAGCATTGACATAAAATCGTTCAAATCTGATTTCAAAGCCGAACTTTATTATAGCGACACCGATGAGCTGTTTTACATAACCGATGCCGGCAAATACATTTATGTATTTAAATACGGCGTGGTTTGTTTTTTAAGCTATGATTCCATCCGCATATCAGAGTTTTTAAGATTAATATCTCCTTATTGCAAAAACAAGTTTGAAGAAAGCCTGGAAGAGGAATTCAAAATCCAGACCAATTCCGCCAAAAACAAGATAGGTTTCAATTCCATCGAGATCATCGGCGCGGATATTGAAGTACTGCGGCTCATCATGCTGGTGGTCTCGCAGTCGGTGGCGCTTGATTATTATTTGGAGCAGACCACCAAACTGATGGAGGAAACCAACTATCACACCCAAATACTCGAAGCCAAAGGTAGCCTTAATATATCGGGCACCAATCTCAAAAAATATATCGGCAAAACATTGCTGCTAAAAAATCGCATCGCGGAGAACCTGTATATTTTTGATGCGCCGCCCGAAACCTGGGAAGATGAAAACCTGAACAAGATCCATATGGATTTGAAACGGACGTTCGACCTCAACGAACGGTTTAGGAACATACAGGAAGGCTTGAACATCGTAAAAGATAACTACGAACTTTTCAGGGACCTGCTGCAGTACCGAACCAGTTACCGGCTTGAGTGGGTGATCATTATCCTCATCCTGGTTGAGGTGATCAATATTTTTGGGGAGAAGTTGTTTGGGTAGCAAAAACCTGCCTTGATCAGCACCAAATACGGCATGTACCGCGGGTAAAAATGACGAAGTCGGGAGAATTTAGAAATGATTTATCCGCCAATTACTTGAATTTGATAGATGGAAAGTCTAACGATCAACGTCCCCGAAGTGAAAAGCGATATAATTGTCGGTAAACCGCAAAAAGTTATTACATTGGATAGCCTTTTCGAAGACAACGACCAACTGAAAACAAACTCCGTACTGTAGATGCGAGATACGGGAGTTGATTTTAAAACGATATAAAATCATGGTAACTAAGGAAAAATTAATTGAACTGCTGGCGGATATAGAGTCGAACTTAATCGAGCGCACAATTTCGGTGCGCGAAGATAAATTGGGCCCGGCTGTATGCGCGCTGGCAAACGATTTTCCTGACCATAAATCGCCCGGTTATATTTTGCTGGGTGTAAGCGACGACGGTAAAATAGCCGGATTAAAATGGACTGACGCCGATTTGCAAAAAATTGGAGCGGTAAAAACAAACGGAAACGTATTGCCCCAGCCGTCATTAACCGTAAGCCCAGTATTTTCTTTTCCCGCAGGCGAAGTTGTGGTTGTCGAGGTAAAACCGTCTTTATATCCCCCGGTCAGGTATGATGGCCGGTGCTGGATAAGGGTTGGGCCTCGTAAGGCAAAGGCAAGTATTGAAGAAGAGCGGATTTTAACTGAACGCAGGGCTTCTTATGCAAAAACCTATGACCTGGTACCTGCTTTCGGTTCAAAATTGGAAGATTTAAGCATCGAATATTTCAGACTAATTTATTTGCCTTTAGCGATTGATGAAGAAACATTGTCGCAAAACGGCAGGGGTATCGAGGAGCAACTGGCATCCCTGCGTTTTTTTGATTTACGAGAAAAATGCCCCACCAATGCAGGTATTTTGCTGTTCGGGTTAAACCCTTTGTTTTTTTTGCCGGGTGCATATATTCAATACGTTAAATTTAAAGGCGCGGAAATGATTTCGGATGTCGACTATGAAAAGCAATTTTCAGGGCATTATGTAACTGGGTTAAGGGCCATCGACGAATTTATAAAAGCAAATATCCTTAAAGAAAGGCCGGTCAGAGGCCATACTTTTCAGGAAGATATCATCAAAAATTATCCGTACTGGTCATTACGCGAATTGGTTATGAACGCGGTAATGCACCGCAACTACGAATCAAATTCACCGATATACATTTACGAGTTTCCGGATAGGATAGAGATCGTTAATCCCGGCGGCTTATATGGCGATGTAAACGCAGGCAATTTTCCTGATACAAGCGATTACCGCAACATAGCGATAGCCGAAGCCATGAAAAGCTTAGGTTATGTGAACAGATTTAACTATGGCATAAAAAGGGCTATCCATGAATTGGTGGCCAGCGGCAACGGCAAACCGGTGTTTGATATTTCGTTAAATACTAAGTTTAAAGTGACAATTAAGATAAATAACAGATGGTAACAGACATGATATAAAAGCTATAAGTATTGACTAAAATTTTATATTCAATGGCATACGAAAATTAATTAAATTCGATTTTTATACTTAATTGCGTATACAAACAAGTCCGAATTGAAAACACTGGCTGAATTTGTGAAGCAGAAAAGAAAAGAGGCCGGGCTTACGCAAGAGGAGTTTGCGGATAGAGCAGGCATAGCTTTGACCGTAATCCGTAAGATCGAACAGGGCAAAAGTAACCTGAACCTGGAAAAGGCCAACTACGTGTTGAAAATGTTTGGGCATGAGCTTACTCCTGTCAGCATTAAAGAACTGCGGCCGGAAGATGAACAGTGGAGAATGATCTAACACGAATATTTCAAGCACCCGGTCGACGATTGTAGATACTTAAACCGGAATTTGATTGTTTAGCCGCCCTGATCCGAACAAGTCTTCCAAGTCGTTTCAACCCCTGGAAAGGCGACATTTGACCAACAATAAACAAACTAAAACAGCACTCTCACCCCGCCCAGACCCCGTATAACTAACGCGATCATTTTCCAAAAGTAACATTTGTTGTATTATATTTAACATTTGTAGTATCCCGCTATCGTTAAAATCCATATTTTTACAGTGTAGAGTTATTATAAACCAAAGTTTACCCCGCTCTTAAGGTTGCTGTAAATATTGTTGCTTTTGCATTAATAGCGTAAATGTGCTTTTGATGTGGGAAAATAGTAAGATGTGACGAATATTATAAATGTTGTATTAACAATTATTTTGCAAGAATCTGCTTAACCACCACATATAACCCGTGGTAAAAATTGAAGATGATGCGTTTGAAATTTTTCTTACCGGTTATATTATTCCTTTTTATACAGCGATTTTCTTATGCGCAAAAAGATCAGTATAAATTTTCACACCTGGACGTATCAAACGGCCTCTCGGATAACCAGGTAAACTGCTTTTTTAATGATGATAAAGGTTTTATGTGGTTTGGTACCACTTGTGGCTTAAGCAGGTATGACGGATATAAATTTAAAGTATTCAAACATATCCCTAATGACGACAATTCACTGGGCGAGAACCATGTAATGAACATTTTTGAAGGGCCTGAAAAGGAGCTGTGGATATTTTCACATAGTTCGATCAGTATTTATAATCCGAATACCGAAAAGTTTTCAAATAACATCGCTGATAAACTTTCACATTATCACATTTCGACTAAACAGGTAACTCTGGTCAAAAAAGATTATGAGGGTAATTTTTGGTTTGCCACAAACAATAACGGACTATATTGTTACCACCCGCTGGATAATTCTACGGTTTTTTACAGCAGTTCGCCAAATTCGAAAGCAGTGCTGCATTCAGACTTTATAAGAGATGTTGTTTCAGCTTCGCCGCATTGCGTTTGGTTGATATATAATGATGGAACTGTTGATCGATTAGATACCAGGTCGAATAAAATTCTCTACCGGTATAATGGAATAGCAAAGGCAATTGATGCAAAGCCCGAGTCGTACAGCATGACAATGGATAGCCATAAGAATTTATGGATATATTCTGCCGCATCCCCAATCGGCGTTTTTTGTTTAAATACCGATAATTATTCTTTACTGCATTTTGACAAAGACGCACCTGTGAACAGGCTTAATTCCAATATTATTAATAATGTCGTGCAGGCTGATGACGACAAAATATGGATCGGGACCGACCATGGGGGGATAAATATTTTCGATCCCTTAACCAACAAGATAACATACCTGTTGAGCCGCGAGGACGATTCCAAATCTTTAAGCGGAAATAGTATCAATTTGTATAAAGACCGTTCGGGTATAATATGGGCAGGTACTTTCAAACAAGGTTTGAATTACTACCATACCGGGATCATGCAGTTTCCGCTTTACAAACATTTTACAACTGATCCAAAAAGTTTGCCATTTGAGGATGTAAATGGTTTTGCAGAAGATGCACGCGGTAATTTATGGATAGGCACCAATGGCGGTGGTTTAATATATTTTAACCGGTCGGCTAACACCTTTACGCAATATAAACATGATCCGCTGAACCCAAATAGTTTATCAAATGATATTATTGTTTGTTTACATATTGACAAGGAACGTAAACTTTGGATAGGGACTTATTTTGGAGGTTTGGAATGTTTTGATGGTAAGGAATTTATTCACTATCGGCACAATGACAACGTACCCGGCAGTATCACTGATGATCGGGTCTACAGTATCATCGAAGACTCAGGCAACAATTTATGGGTCGGAACTTTTGCAGGAGGCCTTAATATATATGACCCTAAGACCAATACTTTCAAGCATCCGGAATACCGGAACCCGATGAGCTCAGATTATACATCAGTTTTATATGAAGACAAACAACAAAATATATGGATTGGAAGAGATAAAGGGATAGATGTAATAATGAAGAAAACCAATACAGTTAAGCATTATTTTTATCTGCACAAAAATCAAAACAGGTTAATATCAATCGATGTAAACGCTATTTTAGAAGACAGGAGGGGCTTGATGTGGATTGGAACAAAAGACGGTTTAAGTTTATTTGATACCCACACCCGTAAATTCCTGTCTGGTGACGAGGGTATAGTTTTTCCTTCAAATAACGTTTCAAATATTTTGGAAGACCGGGAAGGTAAAATGTGGATAAGTACGACCAATGGCTTAACGAGCATTAAGCTTACTAAAAATGGGGATAAGTACAATTATGAGTTAAATAACTTTAATGAGTTTGATGGCCTGCAGGGAAGGTGGTTTAATTTGTATGCAGCGTTAAAATTAAGGAGCGGCGAACTGTTGTTCGGGGGCGCCCATGGTTTTAATTTATTCGACCCGGGTAAGATAAATACTTTTAAGCTTAAACAAAATTTAGTGTTTACGGATTTCCAGTTGTTTAATAAAAGCGTTGCAGCGGGCGATTCAATAAAAGGGAATGTGATCCTAACAAAATCGATCTCCGAAACGAAATCCCTGACGTTAAACCATAGCGAAAATGTTTTCAGTATTGAGTTTGCTGAATGTGCTTATTTCAATCCGGATAAAATAAATTATCAATATTCACTCGAAGGATTTGATAAGGGTTGGATCACATCGCCCACTACCGAACGCAGGGCAGTATATACCAACCTGGATGGAGGAGATTACACATTTAGAGTTAGGGCGCAAAATGCAAACAATGTGGCTGATGTTAGTATAATAACCCTTAAGATCAGGGTGTTACCACCATTCTGGAAAACGCCGTTAGCGTATAGTACTTATTTGCTCGTGGCAGTAGGCTTATTGCTTTACATCAGGCACAGGGGTATCATTAAATTGAAGCGGCAATTTGAGACAACACAAGCAGAGATAGAGGCAGAGCGCCAAATAGAGAATGAACGCGAAGAAGCACGGCGCATGCACCAGCTTGATTTGATGAAAATTAAATTTTTTACCAATGTAAGCCACGAGTTCAGGACACCCCTTTCATTGATCTTATCGCCGATTGATGATTTGATCAAAACAGCCGACAAGCCCGATCAGCAGCATCACCTAATAATGATAAAAAGAAACGGAAAAAGGCTGCTTAACCTTGTTAACCAATTATTGGATTTCCGTAAAATGGAATACAATGAATTGAAGCTGTGTTTGAGGAAGGGCGACATAGTAAAATTTATAAGGGACGTTTTCTCATCATTCACCGATGTCGCCCATCAAAAGCAAATTGAGTATGTTTTTGAAAGTGAAATATGTTCTTTTATTACGGATTTTGATCATGATAAAATAGAACGGATACTTTTTAACCTGCTTTCCAATGCTTTTAAATTCACCCCTTCCGGGGGGCATATTAGTGTAATGTTAAGTTTATACGACAGTGAACTATTAGCACAGGAGCAAAAAATGCTGCAGATCAAGGTAATTGACACCGGTATTGGCATCCCTCTTGAAAGCCAGGAGAAGATATTTGAGCGTTTCTTCCAGAATAATTTACCAGAAAGTTTGCTTAACCAGGGTAGTGGGATAGGATTGTCAATTACCAAGGAATTTATAAAAATGCATGGCGGCACAATTGAAATAGAAAGCGAGCCTGATTATGGTACCTGCTTTATTATAGATATCCCGGTTGGAGAACAGACCGAGGAATCTTTGGTCGATATGCCCTTGCAGGAGGATCGTTTACATCCCGTTCTGAAACACACAGATGAAATGGCAGGCTCCTCAAAAAAACCAACAATTTTACTGATTGAGGACAATGATGATCTGAGGTTCTATCTAAAAGATAATTTAAAACACAGTTTTCATATTATAGAAGCGGTAAACGGCAAGGAAGGATGGCAAAAAGCACTTGCCTTACATCCAAAGCTAATTGTAAGCGACATCCATATGCCTGAAATGAATGGTATAGAACTGTCTAAAAAAATAAAAGCGGATAGCCGCACAGTGCAGATACCCATTATTCTACTTACCGCGTTATCTACCGAACACGACCAACTGGCGGGCCTGGACAGCGGCGCCAACGATTATATTGTAAAGCCGTTTAATTTCGAAATCCTGCTTTCGAAGATCCATAACTTGCTGCGCATGCAGGAAACTTTGAAGCACACCTATCAAAAACAGGTAGAAATACAGGCAAAGGATATAGTCGTGGTATCCGAGGATGATAAATTTTTGAAAAATGCCATGGATTGCATCGAGAAGAATATTACGAATCCTGGTTTTTCAGTTGAAGAATTGAGCAGTAATTTAAACCTGAGCAGGGTTTCTCTCTATAAAAAATTGTTAACCCTTACCGGAAAAACTCCCGTTGATTGCATCAGGACGATCAGGTTAAAAAGGGCAACCCAATTATTAGAAAAAAGCAAATTAAGCATTGCCAACGTAGCCTACGAAGTGGGGTTTAACAATGCCGCGTATTTTGCGAAAGTGTTTAAAGAGGAATTTGGTATACTCCCTTCAGAGTATATAGCAGAAATACGGAATAAAGAAAAGGAAGAAACACCAATTTAATTGCCGCAGCCTCAATGATTCCATCCGGAACAAGAACGGCACATGAGTGTCTCCGCAAATGCATGTGCAATACCCTTTCACCATTTGGATTGCAAAATCGCTCATTTATTGGTTTCCACAACAATTTCCTGAAAGGCACTTGCTGAACGAAGTATATACGCTTTTCATAGCCTTCTTTTAGGTGGTTTTAAAATATCACCGGCTCAAAACAACCCCGGCACGTTAGTCACCGAAATAATGAAAATTAATCGGCCGGAAAACCCTGATACTATTTTTGTATCAAATATTCAATAACAAACTTTCCTGGCTATGTAGCCCCTAAAAGGCCTGTTTGTGATAATAAATGGCAAACGCCGAAAAAAGGACGCAATTAACCCCCAAATTAAACATTTTTGTTATTCTTATTATGAATCTTGTTATTCATTTTTAAAAAACAGCATTAGTTTTAGCCCTTGATATGCTGTTCCAAGGCTGAAATATCCCGGATAAAATAAATACAGCTGCAAAAGATGTGCGAAAACAGATTCTTACTGTCTTTATCGTCCGATTTGCATTTTTTTTTGCCTGGTATTGAATTTTGGAAAGGACAAATAAGCAAGAATTTCGCGATACCTCATATGGATAGTCAATTTAAACCATGATTTGCCTTGACCCAAATCAGTAATTATGATGAACAATAGTTTGCAAATAGCCAGCGCAAGGGAACCGGTTCCTGCAAATTATAAGAACATGGAGGGCGGGGGCTTAATACACTTGCATAAACTAAAAAATAAAAATGGTTTAGAAGCGACGATAAGCAATTGCGGCGCCAGGCTGGTGAGTTTGTTAATCCCGGACCGTCAGGGGAATATGGTTGAGGTAATAGGCGGTAATGATAAGCCAAACGCGCTGTATGACGGTAAGAACAATTCCCACGCTGCGGTTTGGGATGTTGAGCAATACGACGTCCATACTGTCGGCTTGAAGTATTTTTCAAGAAGTATGGAAGGAAATTTCCCCGGGAACTTAACGGTAAAGCGTAATTACGTGCTAAATGACGATGATAGCCTTAGGATAGTTTATGAAGCCACTACGGATAAAACAATCGTTATGAACCTGGCAAATAACTCCTTTTTTAACTTGAATGGAAGGAACAGCGGTAATATATTAAATCACCAGGTATGGATAAAAGCCGACAGATATATGCCGGTTGACGCTAACATGTCGCCTACGGGCGAAATAGAATTTGTGACCGGCACGCCTTTCGACTTCCGGAATTCGGCAACGATAGGCTCACGCATCAATGACCACCATGTGCAGTTGGCGAATGGCAATGGTTACGACCATAACTTTGTACTGAACAAGCATTCCTCGAGGACCCCGGTAGCAAGGATAAGAGGCGATAAAAGTGGTGTAATAATGGAAATATTTACCGATCAGCCGGGATTGCAGTTTTATAGCGGCAACTTTATGAAAAGCAAACCAGTCAATAAGGATAGTGATAAAGACGATTCCCATACGGCTTTCGCTATGAGAATCCGCCATTTTTCTGGCCTGCCTACCCCGCCCGGGTGTCCGTTAAGTGCATTAAGGCCAGGCCAGGTATACAGAACAATTTACAGCTACCAGTTTAAAAATTGAACACCGCAAAATCACAATTTTAATAAACAACCTATTACATCAATGCAAATAAAATTAAAATCCCAAAAGGCCAATAAAATAAAGTGTATCATCATCTTGGTATTAAGCTTGTTATCGGTGAAAATTACAAGGGCCTCGGTAATTTCTTATGCAAAAAAAGCGGACGGCGTGGTATTTAAGCTGGACAAGGGCTTGATGGAGATTAAGGTATGCAAGGCCGATATTATCGAAGTGAAATACACCATTTTTAATACTTTTCCCGAAAAGCACTCTTTGACCGTTAATAACTTATGGAAAGAAAAAGCGCCTTTTAGGGTATCGGAGCAGCATGGCGGAGACGTTATTATTGTTACAGCTAAGCTAATAATAACGATAAATAAAGCTACCAATGCCATCACCTATACCGATCTGAAGGGAAATATCATAAACGCGGAAACAAGCGAGAATAAGACCATGAATGCGGCAACTATTGCTGGTATTGGTACTTACAATTGCACAACCGCATTTAACTCCCCAGCTGATGAGGCGCTTTTTGGTTTAGGCTGCCACCCGGAAGATACCCTATCGATCAATTACAAAGGCCGAAACCAAAGTATGCTTATCAAATACATGACGGGCGCAATACCTGTTATGTTATCAACAAAAGGTTATGGTTTGCTTTGGGATAATTACTCCGCTTCGAACTTTTATGGCGCCGAAGCTAATAACACCCAGTACAAATATGTATCCGAAAGCGGCAAAATGATCGACTATTACTTTTTTTACGGCCCCGGTTTTGACCGCATCATTGACCTGTACAGAACGGCAACGGGCAAAGCGCCAATGTATCCAAAATGGGCGTTCGGGCTGTTTCAGTCGCAGGACAGGTATAAAACCCAGGCTGAGATACTGGGTGTAAAGGATCACTACCGTAACAATCACATCCCGGTTGATGCTGTGGTGCAGGACTGGTACTGGTGGTCTCCGCTTCCCATCGGATCACATATCATGAATAAGGAACGCTATCCCGACCCGAAAGCCCTGATCGACGAATTGCATAAAGCCAATATGCATGCCATGATATCGATCTGGCCGGTGTTTGGCAGCGGGACCAATGACTTTGACGCCTTAAAAAGCAAAGGATTTTTGACAAGCATTACCTGGGACAACTTTGTTACCCACACGTTCGATACCTATTATGACGCGCACAACCCCAAAGCCAGGGATCTTTATTGGGCGCAGGCCAGGGACAGCTTGATAAAACGCTATGGCTGGGACGCCTGGTGGGTTGACCAATGCGAACCCGACAATGGCAGCCTGTTGGATGAGCGCCGTAAAGCTGATTTTTCTGTTGGTAAAGGCATCGACTTCTTTAACAGCTATGCTTTGGAGCATGCCAAGGGCTTATATAAAGGCTGGAGAAACGATATTGCCGGCAAACGCGCCTTCTTTTTGGTGCGACAGGCATTTGCCGGATCACAACGTGCTGCCGTTACTTTATGGTCCTCGGACGTTACCACCACGTTCCGGGCGTTAAAATCGCAGGTGCCGCAGGGGATCAATGCCTGCGTATCCGGCATGCCCTATTGGACCTCGGATATAGGCGGATATATTTCGCATACGTCGCCTGAAGGAATTCCTGATTGGAAGGATCCGCAACAGCGTGAGCTCTTTATCCGCTGGTTCCAGTTTGGTACTTTCTGCCCGATATTCCGCATACATGGCAAAGGCGAAAGAGCGCTTTTTTCAGACAATTGGGATGATAAAACCAAAGCTATCCTGCTAAAATATGATAAGCTTCGTTATCGTTTGTTGCCGTACAACTATTCATTGGCCGCTAAAGTAACCCGTGAAAATTATACCATCATGCGGGCCTTGAGTTTTGATTTCAGGAATGATAAAAATGTCTATAATATTCCTGATCAGTATATGTTTGGACCGGCTTTTTTGGTAAACCCTGTAACACAGCAACTCTACACTGGCAAAAGCGGCAGCAGCGAAATGAAAACAAGAAAGGTTTACCTGCCCGAAGGCGCCAGGTGGTACAACTTTTGGACCGGCGAGCCCCTCAATGGTGGCCAAACCATTGACGCTGAGGCGCCGATCGATATGATGCCTCTGTATGTGAGGGCAGGCTCCATTGTGCCGATGGGGCCAAATATCGAATATGCAACCGAAAACCCGGGTGACGCAATTGAGTTACGCATTTACCCCGGCGCCAACGCTGAATTCAAATTTTATGAAGACGAAAACGATAATTACAATTACGAAAAAGGAAAGTCTTCAACTGTTACCATTAAATGGAATGATAAGTTACGCCTGCTCAAGCTATCTGATCGCACGGGAACTTTTTCGGGCATGGTGACAAAGCGCAAGTTCAATATCGTTTTGGTAAAACCGGGGCATGGGGCGGATGGCGGCGTTACTGGAAATGCCGACAAAAGCGTTAGCTACCAGGGGAAAGCAATAACAGTCAAGTTAAAATAAGGCAGAGTTTTGGCTGGAACGGGCCGATCCCGACGATTTATCAGGCTTGTAACATTTGTTGTGTAAACATTAACAAAACTGTTACAGCGCAAGAGTTAGGTCTTGTAATTTCACAAATGAAATAAGAAAGGTTTTATGAAACTTTAGAGCGGGTTGAACTGAAGCATCAAACCAGTATGAAATTTTATCCTGAACAAAGATTACCCGGTTGAATGAAAGCATTTAATTGAGGTTTAGTTGATAAAGCCCTGAGGGAAACCCCGCGCTCCGTGTGAGATACGGAGCGCTTTTTTTTGCATGCGCCAGGCCACAAAAGCCGAAACCAAAGGGCGCCCTCGTGTCGGGAATGTCTAATAATTCACGATCAAATTTCAATGAATTAAAAGCTCAATCTACGCTGTAAAATGAGCCCGGAAAGGACTATTTTACTTTCAACCCTGTCATTAATAGCAATTAATTAGCTGAAAGATACCTTTTTGAATGTTAGGTAACATTTGTTGTATAAACATTAACAATACTGTTACACGACATAAAATAACTGCTATAATTTCACATTCTGATAACTGTATCCATTACAATTTGATAACCAAAAAATAAACTGTCAAAATTTATGACATGGCTAAACAGTCATTTGAAGAAATGATTTCTATGCCTTCAAATCACGTAACCAATAAATCAACCCAAAAATTCAAAATACCGACGTTCAACAAAATCAATTAAAAAACAACAAGCCAAACCAACAAACTTCAAACAAAATCAACTAAAAATTCAAAACCTAAGTAAATCAAAATGACTAAAAATGTACTTTTTACCAAGTTGAATAGTTGCAAACGACCAATACTGGCCTTTTTGTTTACTATATTCATTTGCCTGGGTGCTTTTGCACAAAACCGGCAAATTACAGGTAATGTGACAGCCGCCGACGACGGCACTCCCATACCAGGTGTTACTGTTAAGATTAAAGGGACTACAACAGGCACGGTCACTGGTGCGGCCGGTAACTTTAAGTTGTCGGCCCCGGCTAATGCCACACTAATATTTAGCTATATCGGCTACACAACCCAGGAAGTTGTTGTAGGCAGCAGCGATGTAATCGCTGTCAAGTTGGCGCCGTCGCCCAGCGCTTTAAACGAAGTAGTTGTTATTGGTTATGGTACCGCAAAACGCGGGGACGTAAACGGGGCTGTAAGTTCAGTTAGCGCTTCAACTATTGAAAGCATGCCGGTAACTTCGGCAGACCAGGCCATACAAGGCCGTGCGGCTGGTGTTCAGGTTACCAATAATGATGGTTCCCCCGGCGGCAATATTACGGTGTTGATCAGGGGCACCGGCAGCCTCGCGAGCAATGGTAACACACCTTTATACGTAGTCGACGGCTATCCTTTAGATGCAGGGGGGATTAACAACATTAACCCCAGTGACATTGCCACCATCGATATATTGAAAGATGCGGCATCAACCGCAATTTATGGTATCAGGGCTGCAAACGGCGTGGTGCTGATAACCACCAAAAGAGGCAAAAAGACCGGCGTACAGGTTTCAGCAGATGCATACAGCCAGTTGCAAAGTAAGCCAAAAGAATACCAGGTACTGAATGCCGACCAATTTGCTACACTGGCCAATGCACAGGCCGCGATTCCGGGCAGCGATTTTGCGACATTTTCGGGATGGGCCAATCCTGCATCTCTTACCAATATCAACTGGCAAAATGCGGTATATGGCAACGGGGAAACCCAGAACTACGATGTAGCGGTACGTGGCGGCAACGATAAAATTCAGGCGGCAGCCTCTCTCGCCTACTACAACCAGGACGGAATTGTGTTAGACTCTTATTTTCACAGGGCTACGGTTAGCACCAGCGTGGATGCCCAGCCTGCTAAATGGCTTAAAACATCAACAAACGTTAAATATACCTATGCGCAAGGTAACAACCCGTATGGTACCGGCAGTTTAGTTCAATTAACTGAATTGCCCCCAACCCTTGATGGAGGCAACAAGCTCACCAACCAGGTAAAGGATGCGCAAGGCAATTACGGCTTTTTTAACCCGATTTACACCGATGTATTGAGTTATAGCAACCCAGTTTACTCTATTGAAACTAACCGGAATTATCCTTCGAATAATTTCGTGCTGGCCAATACCTCGCTGGAAGTTACGCTCCTGCCGGGACTTAAGATCAAAACAAACGGAGGCGTAAACGCAAGTTTTAACTCGGACATTTATGATCAGCCTACTGATCTGCGTGAAAATGATCAGTATGGACAAAGCGCCAAGATCAATTACGGTTATTACAGCCAAAACATTCAACAAACCATGGACTGGCTGTTAGAGAACACCATTTCATACGACAGGACTTTTGGAAAACACACCATAAATTTTGTTGGCGGTTTCTCCGGGCAGAAGACCATATGGGACGGTATGGCCGGATCGGGTATTCCTCCAAATAACACCATCCAGGATCTATCCCAGGTAACGACCCTGGAGTTGCAAGCAAATAATCCTCCGGGTACGGATAGCGGTAATGGCCAGAACATTACTACGCTGGCATCGGAATTTGCAAGGCTAACCTATACCTATGACAACCGGTATATTTTAACCGGAATTATAAGAAGAGACGGGTCATCCAAATTTGACTCTCAAAATCAATATGGCACCTTTCCTTCAGGCGCATTTACCTGGAAGGCGAAACAGGAATCCTTTTTGAAGGACATTCCCTGGTTATACGACTTAAAACTAAGGGCCACTTATGGAGAAACCGGTAACCAGGGCGCTATAAACCCCTTCCAATACCAGGCATTATTTGTAGGAAACCGTCCGGCATCATTTAATCCGGGAGGGATTGGTACACCCGACGATAACCTTGGTTATCCCTTCGACAAGATATACCAAAATGGTTACGCGGCTGAACAGCCGCCAAACACCGGCCTCAAATGGGAGACCGACACACAGGCTGACGGAGGCATAGATATTTCGTTTTTAAACGGCGACCTCGATCTGACTGCGGATTATTACGACAGGAAATCAAAAGATTTCCTGTTAAACCTGGAGGTTCCAGCTGCAACCGGTTATCAATATTTAACTGAAAATGTTGGCAGCATGGACAATAGGGGCCTTGAGCTGACAATAGATTACCACCATAACGTCAGTAAAGACTTCAGATTCGGCGCCTTGCTTACTTTTTCAACGCTCGACAATAAATTGACCAGCATAACCTCGGGAACAAACGAGATATCGAATTTTGGCGGCCTCACTTTAAATGGCCACGGCTGGAACCCTTTTTCTGAAACTAATATAGGGCAGCCGGTAGGCGAATTTTATGGATATGTATCCGACGGCATCATACAAAGCCAGGCACAGATCGACGCATTAAATGCACAGGCACAGCTTAAGGGCTACGCTTACTACTATAGCAGCGTTACCGGACCGGGTGACCGTTTATTTGCAGACATAAACCATCTTGGGGCGGTAGTAGCCGGGAGTACGCAGGACGAAACCTCGCTCGGCAGCCCGATCCCTAAATTTTACGGGGGCTTAAACCTGACTGCATCTTACAGAGCGTGGGACTTTATCGCCTACTTTTATGGTGTTTACGGGAACAAAATATTCGACTACCAGGAAGATCAGCTCGAAACCTTCCAAAACCAGGGTTTCGTCGGCATTCAGAATATCAGCGAGCAATACTACCAAAACGCCTGGACACCCCAAAACCATTCAAATACTTACGCCGCTATTAACACCAATGACAATGTTATCAACAACAGTGTCGCCTCAAGCGCCTACATTGAAAACGGCAGTTTCCTGAAGTTGAAAAACTTTACAGTGGGTTATACCCTGCCCCAGGACCTTGTGAAAAGAATAGCCGTAACAAAAGTAAGGATCTATCTATCGTCCCAAAACCTATTTACCATTACAAGCTACAAAGGGCTTGATCCGGAAGTGGGCATGCAGGGCGGCAATGCGACTCAAAACGGCGTGGATAATGGTATCTATCCTTCGTCCAGGTATTACACAGTGGGTATAAACGCAACGTTTTAATGACAAATTATAAATATTAAAGATATGAAAGTCAACAAGTTAAAAATTATTGTTATAACGCTGGCTACGGCGCTGCTGATACCCCTCAGCTGTAAAAAGAGCTTTTTGAGCCAAACCAATACTTTTGGGGCCACTGCCGCTGCCACTTTTACCACATCGGCCAGCATAATAGCATTGGTTAACGCCATTTATGACAGTTACCAAAACAGTAACCTCCTTAAGAAGGGCTTATGGTACTATGCTGATTATCTGCCGCACGATTGGTTTAACAACGGAGCCGATATTGCATGGAATAATTATACGTATTCCGGTACTTTTGATGCGCTTCCGGATTTTTGGGATAACCTGTATATTGGCATTTCCAGGGTAAATGTTGCGTTGCCTATTATTAAAACCGCTATGGCTACCGGCGTTGTTACGCCCGCTTTGGGCAACCGTTTAACGGGCGAGGCGCTTTTTCTGCGGGGGACGATGTATTATTACCTCGCGGGCACTTTTGGCGGCGTTCCCCTGGAATTGAACCAAACAACCAACGGTTTACAAGCTCGCAGCACACAGTTGCAGGTTTTTCAACAGGTAGTGGCTGATATGCAGGCAGCGGAAGGCTTGCTGGTATCAAAAACAGCGTTGGCCACAGCCGACCTTGGCAGAGCCACCACTGGGGCGGCTTACGCCTATGAAGGTTCAGCAGACATGTGGTTAGCCGAGAGTGATCCGGCAAATGCTACCGCACATTATACTGCGGCATTAAAAGCTTTCAGCAACCAGGAATTTAATAACTATTCGCTGGTAACGCCGTACGTAAACGTGAACGAATACAACAATCAGAATAATTCCGAGTCGCTTTTCGAAATCCAGTTCGATCTCACCGGAGGCAACCAGAGCTGGGGCGACAGCTGGCAGCCACCCGGCGGCGAATTAGGATGGATTGACAGTTTCAGCTGGCCTTCCGAAATAACAGGAGAAGGTTATGATTATGGTAGTCCGGCGCTTTATTATTCCTATCAAACCGGTGACACCAGGAAGGTGGTAACCATAATGGGCCCGGGCGACCCCAATTTAAGCCCGGGGATCATTGCTTCCCAGTGGGGCGGCATAAAAGGTTACCCGAACGTTGTAGGCGGTTTTGCTGCTTACATGGCGAAGACTACCGCTCCATACGACACGGCCGACTATTACCGGTATACCGACGCAAGCCAACCTATAAACACCTTTAAAAGCAATCCTATAAACACAAACGGAACCCTTGCCCACCCCTGGTACGGAACCGATGGCACGCCACGCTCAGGGTTTTGCTGCTCAAAAAAATGGAGAGACCCAACCCTTACCGGGGGCTCAGGTCCGGGAGCGCTCTTTGGCAGTCAAAACCAGGTACTCATGCGCTATGCCGAGGTGTTGCTTTCAAAGGCTGAATGCGAGATTCGCCTTGGGATGACTACACAAGGTATGACCGATATGATGAAAGTACGGAGCAGGGCGTTCAACGGAAACCCTCCGGCTACATTTCAGGACGGCGATTTGCCGCAGGCCGACATGAATGGCAACCCCATTCCGGCTCCTGTTATTACCGATCCGTTGCAAATGGTATTCAGCGAATACCGGCATGAGCTTACCGGCGAATATTCCTTAATGTACCTGTTACGCAGGGCCGGTATCGATGCATCAACCGGGGTACCTTACGACCGGGAATTGATTCACCTATGGAGCACCGGGCCGGCCAGCACGTATCCTTATGGTTCACGGCCCAACTCATTTATCATTTTTCCGTATGGCCCGACACATTACCCTGCTGCTTCTGTTTTTGCAGATTTGTCTGGCTATGAAGGTGTTACCTATAACGATCTCCCGCCTGGAAAAGATCTATTGCCGCTCCCGGTGTCGGAAATAGCGCTTGATCCGAACATGAAACAGAATCCCACCTACTAAGGAAACTGTGTTTTTTTAAATGAGTTTAGCTAATTGATTAATGATGAAAGGGTTTCTCCGCAAGGGGAAACCCTTTTTGCTCTCCGGAAAACGGGAATTGGAGCAGTCCGCAAATCTTGTATCCCGCTCTTAACTCTTGGTTCTTGGTTCTTGACTCTCAATACGCATAAATAACAGTAATTTACGCCGCGTTATGAAAAAAGTGCTGATCATATCGGGTATTTGCACAATGATGCTGGTGGTTGCCTGCCTGCGATTTTGGAATAACACGGGTAACGCCGACCCCCGTGGCGAGACTTTTGCCGGTGCAAGGGCTTGCGCAAAATGCCATGCCGCCATTTACAACGCGTACCTGCATACCGCTCATTTTGAGGCGTCGACTCCTGCTTCGGAAAATTCCGTACATGGCAGCTTTGCCGGGGACTCCGGCGTGTTCATTATAAATGGATCTCAAAAGGTGGTAATGCAAAAGCTCGATAGCGGCCTGTTCCAAAGTTTTTATGTCAACGGAAAATTCAAGGAAAGGCACCGTTTCGACATAACCTTTGGCGGTGTTAAAGGCGAAACGTATTTATACTGGAAAGGAAATGCGCTTTATCAATTACCCCTTTCTTACTATAATGGTGAGCATCAGTGGTCGTCAAGCCCGGGTATGGGCTTAGATTTTATGGATCATCCACGGATAAGGCCGATCGGTATCCGCTGCATGGAGTGTCATGCATCGTACATTAACTACCTGCCCGGAAAAGCTCAGCGATTGGACGGTGTTGAAGAATTTGACAAAAATTCGCTGGTATACCACATCGACTGCGAGCGCTGCCACGGGCCCGGCGCACAGCATGTTGATTTTCAAACCCATAATCCCGGAGTTAAAACGGCCCGCTTTATAACCACCTATGTTTCCCTCACTCGCAATCAAAAACTGGATATGTGTGCTGTTTGCCATTCCGGTCAGCATAGCGTTATGCTACGGTCGGCTTTTGGATTTGTGCCGCGTGATACATTTGCTAAATTTATATTGCCGGAGTTTTCTCCAAAAATCGACACGACCCACCTGGATGTGCATGGAAACCAGCTCCAGCTATTAAAAAGCAGCAAATGCTTTATATACAGCAAAATGGAATGTTCCACCTGCCATGATACGCATCAAAATACCCGTGGAAACGATGTTTTCTATACACAAAAATGCCTCGGCTGTCATAATTCGCCAAACCATACTTATTGCAAAATGACCGGTACGCTAAGTGCCGGACTGCTTAAAACCGATTGCATTAAGTGCCACATGCCGGCGCTGCCAACACATGCCATTTCGGTACAGGTCGCGGGCAAATCGCCGCCGGTTCAATTTCTTGTGCATACGCATCATATAGGCATCTATCCGCAGGAAGTTAAAAAGATACTTGCTTTTGCCAATTAAAATAGATGATCCTATGACGTTTTGTACGACTGGCCAATTTCGTAGTTCCTTTAAAACAACAAATGTCGCGCCTATCCCCCAAATAAAAAAGTCTCCCCTAAATTTAGGGGAGATTTAGAGGGGTAAAAGGACAGGCTTTAATATTACCAGCCTTTTACTACAGGTCTTGTCGACACAAAGCATCATATGGCCCAATAAACAAATATAAAATTAAACATACCCTAATGAATAAGTCGATCATAACCGCTCTCTCTCTATGCCTGCTATTGTTTTGCTCCTGTAAAAAGAAGACCCTGTTCGAAGAGATATCCTCTTCCCATTCCGGTATTCACTTTAACAATAAAATAACGGAGTCCGACTCTATAAATGCCTTAGATATGGTAAACGCCTACAACGGTGGAGGGGTAGGGATCGGCGACTTTAACGGCGACGGCTTACAGGATATTTTTTTTACCGGGAATGAGGTGCCCAACCGGCTATACCTAAACAAGGGCAATTTTAAGTTTGAAGATGTTACCGATAAAGCCGGACTTGGAGGTTCAGGTCGATGGGGCCGCGGCGTTGCCATAGTTGATATTAACAACGACGGTTTGCCCGACATATACGTGTGTAACACCATTTATAAAGATTCAACAAGGAGAAGGAATCTGCTGTATATCAACCAGGGTGTTGATAAGGATGGTATTCCGCATTTTAAAGAAATGGCTAAAGAATACGGGCTGGATATATGTGCGTATTCAACAATGGCCAGTTTTTTTGACTACGACAACGATGGCGACCTGGATATGTACCTTACCGTTAACAATGCAAATTCCCGTAACAGTACCAATAATTTCGGCGGAATTAAGGCCGCCGGCCCGCAGTTTATCTCCGGGCGGCTATACCGTAATGATTGGGATAGCACGCTGCATCATCCCGTATTCCATGATGTTTCAAAACAAGCCGGCATTAATATTACCGGGTACGGGCATGGTGCCACCACCGTAGACTTTAACGGAGATGGCTGGAAGGATATTTATGTATCCAACGACTTTATTTCGAGCAATATTTTATACATCAATAACCACGACGGTACCTTTACCGATCGTTCACGGGAATATTTTAAGCATACATCGCTTAACTCCATGGGTCAGGATGTAGTCGACATTAATAACGACGGCCTCCCGGACGTGGTGGAACTCGACATGAACCCGCCCGATAACTACCGCAAAAAGATGATGCTGGGGGCTAACATGTTTAACACTTATCAAACCTTTGATCTCATGGGTAACCAGTACCAGTACGTGCGCAACACGCTCCAATTGAACCAGGGGCCCAGGCTTGGTCAGCAGGGGCAGATTGGCAGCCCGGCTTTCAGCGAGATCGGCTTTCTGAGCGGCATAGCACAAACCGACTGGAGCTGGACACCATTGGTTACGGATTTTGACAACGACGGCTTCCGGGATATCATTGTCACGAATGGCTTTCGAAAAGATGCTTCCGATCATGATTTTGTCGTGGCCGAGCAAAGCCCCTATGCTTTGGCCTCAAAAAAGGCGCTGCTTGAACAGATTCCCGAAGTTAAGCTGCCTAAATACGCTTTCAGAAATAAAGGAGACCTTACATTCGAAGATGTAAGTAAAGCCTGGGGCCTGGATGTTCCGGCTTTTGCAAATGGCGCGGTATATGCCGACCTGGATAACGACGGCGCAATGGACCTGGTGGTCAATAATATTGATGGCGAGGCCTCCATCTACCGGAACACCATGATGGACGATAAAAAAAATGCAGATCATGTTCATTACCTGCAGATCACCTTTACCGGGGGCAAACAGAATATAAACGGCTTAGGCGCCCTGGCTGATATTTATTATGACCATGGTAAACACCAGGTGTACGAGAACGATCCTTACCGGGGTTATTTATCAACCGTGCAGGCGATGGCACATTTTGGCCTCGGCAAGGTAAGCGTTATTGATTCTGTGGTGATCAAATGGCCGGGAGGCAAAAAACAAAAATTGCTGAATGTAAAAGCCGATCAGCGCATCAAAGTGAATATTGCCGACGCCGGAATTTATTACCAGGTCGGCCAGCCCAAAATTGACCTTCAGGCACTGTTCAAGGAGGTAACCGATTCGCTGGGGCTGCATTACAAGCACAATAAAACCGATTTTACCGACTTTAATATTCAGAAATTATTGCCTCATAAATTATCGGACTATAACCCGGCCATAGCTGTCGGCGATGTAGATGGCAATGGTCTGGATGATTTAATAATAGGCGGCGACAGCCATAACCCTGCACAGATCTTTTTGCAAATGGCGGATGGTACATTCAAACAACGCAATCTTTTTACGGCAAGCAATCCTTCGGTCGACTTTACCGACGAGGGCTTGTTGCTTTTCGACGCGAATGGCGATGGTAAACCCGATCTGTATGTAGCAAGCGGCGGATACCAGTATGCACCCAATTCCCCCTCGTACCAGGACAGGCTTTACCTCAACGACGGGAAGGGGAACTTTACGCTGGCGCCCGATGCCTTGCCCCAAAATTTTACCAGCAAGCTTTGCGTAAGGGCCTGCGATTACAACAAAGACGGCAAGCTGGATCTGTTTGTGGCGGGCAGGGTTGAACCCGGTAGTTACCCTAAACCGGTATCAAGTGTGATTTTGAGAAACGATAGTAAGGACGGGCATGTAAAGTTTACCGACGTTACCGCCGAGGTAGCGCCCGCATTGAAGAACGTCGGGCTGGTGAGCGACGCCTTATTTACCGATTTTGATAACGACGGCTGGCCCGACCTGATTTTGGCAGGCGAATGGATGCCCGTCACTTTCCTGAAAAATGAACACGGCCATTTTGTAAATAGTACAGCACAATCCGGCGTCGGCGATCAATATGGCTGGTGGAATTCGATCGTTGCCGGCGACTTCAGGCATACCGGCCGTACCGATTACATCGTGGGGAATGTCGGACAGAATACCCTCTTCCAGGCCTCTGATCAATTCCCGGTGTATATAACCGCAGGCGACTTCGAGCTTAACGGACAATACGATGCCATACCTTCCATCTTCCTGCCGGACCAAAAGGGCGAAAAAAAAGAATTTCCACTGCAGAGCCGGGACGACCTGATCAAACAAATGATCAGGCTAAAATTAAAATACCCCGATTATAAATCCTTCGCCGTGGCCACCATGGACGATATATTATCCCCCGAACAACGAAAGGGAGCATTAAGGCTCAAATCCAACTTGTTAAAATCCTGTTTTTTGCGGAACGATGGCAACGGCAAATTTACCCTTATTCCCTTGCCCATCGAAGCGCAATTCTCAATTTTAAATGGTATGGAGGTGGGCGACTTTGACGGCGACGGCAACCTCGACGTAGTGATCACCGGCAACGACTATGGCACCGAAGTCTCGATAGGCCGTTACGATGCCTTGAACGGCCTGTTGTTAAAAGGCGACGGCAAGGGGAATTTTAAGCCATTGAGTATTTTGCAAAGCGGCATCTATATCCCCGGAGACGCCAAAGCCCTGGTAAAATTCAGAGATACCAAAGGAAACCTGATGCTGGCTGCCAGCCAGCACAAAGATTCGCTAAAAGTTTTCAAATGGAACAAGCTATCCAAAAACATCGCCGTTAACCCGGATGATGCTTACGCCTTGATCACCTACAAAAACGGGAAAGTCGAAAAGCAGGAATTTTATTATGGGTCGTCGTTTTTATCGCAATCGGGGAGGTTTATGGAAGCGAATGATAACGTCAGCCGGGTAATAATTTTTGATAACAACGGAAAATCAAGAATAGTAAAATGACGCGGGTCATGGGGAGTGACGCGCTAAATTCGTCCCAAAAAGGAAAGTCATCCCGTCCGCTAACCAGCGGATCAGGTCCTCAGAGGACATTCACGCCCTGCATTTACGCCAATGCCTGCCACAGTAACAAAAGTTATACGCTGATTATTAGACTGTTATAAACATGTCATTATAAGGCACTCGAAGGATGTAGGCACAGGCCCTTTTAGCTGTGCATCGGTGGTATGCATAGTTCGGGAGGCCCACCGCGCATGCTTCGAGAACCTCAGCATGACACCCATTTCGATCTTCCGAACACCTGTGGTGTTATCACCAACATCCTGCACTCCCACCAAAACGCTCTTTTTTTTGTCACCACAGGTTCTCCGGTACAGGACCCTGCGCTGCGCTACAACAAATTCAATTCAATTTTTTTATCCACACATTTCTTACGGAAACTTTGGTGATCGATTCGATCTCAATACCGATATAACCGGATTCATTGTTCGATGATGCCGGATCGTCATCCACCAGTACGGCCATTAGTTGTCCGTTTAAAATATGAATAAAAACGCCGCCCCTCGCTATTACCGTGTATTCGTTCCAGTCGTTCTTTTTCACATATTGGGCCAGGTCCATAATATCACCTATGTAACCCATCAGGCGCTTGCTTTTTGTACCGTAAGATTCAACTACCTGGCCGCGCCATGCCAGAATGCGCATAGGCGTGTTTTCAGAGTAAAACTGCCCCGACCAATACTGCGCCGACGGCCAAAAGTCGGCCTGCGGGCCTGTCATCATCCAGTTTAAATTAACGGGGCCCAGGCTTGCCGGAATTTTCGAAAGCCAGGGCACACCGGTTTTACTCCGGTATTGCATCCCGCTGCCGCCGTCTCCCTCAATTTTTATTTCAAACTTCAGCGTAAAGTCTTTAGCTTTCATCCCCCGGTAAGCGATGTAACTGTTGCCGCTTGGATTAGCCGGTGTCGATTCGCCGACAATCGCCCCGTCTTCAACCCGCCAGAATTTGGGATTGCCATCCCAGTCTGTCAAATCTTTTCCATTAAATAAAGAAACATAGCCTTCATGGTCGTTAAAGTCCATTGGCGCAGGCTGTGTAAATCCATATATACTGGTTGGCATTTTGGTTTTCCACGATGACGGTACCTGGGCGCAAGCCATTTTTGCTGCTGCCAGCATACAGGTAATAATTATTACGCTACTTTTTTGCATGGCGAATGGTATGTTAAAATCAGTTTATGAGTTTTCATTCATTTCAGGATTTGATTTAGAGCGCGCCTAAAAACTCTTCTTTTCCTCTCTGTTTAATCCCGGTTGACATTTTTTCTTGATTCCTGGCTTTTGACTCTTGGTTCTTCCTCCTGCTACTGCTACTGCCACTGCTACTTCCTTCCTCTTGGCTCCTGGTTCTTGACTCTTACCTATTATACGCCTTCAAATCCAGCTTAAAACTACTGCCCAACAATCCGGGATCAACTTCTACAACCAAAGTTTTTGATTCCCCCTGCATCAACGAAAAATACCCGTCGCTGAATAATGCAGGCAATATTTGCTTGCCTGCGCCATTTAATAATTGCGCCCTTATGCCAAAGGCAGCCGTCGTTTCTGAATGGTTAGTGATAGTATAAGTTAGCAACCGGTTAACCCCATTTGGCGCGACGCTTATTTTCGGCCGGCCTGTCTGCAAGTTGGCGTTTACGGAAGGCATTTTATTTAACGCAGTATAATCCTCGTAGGTGTTACCAATCCAATAAAAATTCTCCGATAAAACGTGGCCACCTGCATCCAATAACTTCAATTTTAAAAAGTGCACGGCTGATAGCTCAGCCGAAAGGCTGCTGTCGCTAAATACAGTAAAAGCAAAAGTGGCGGAGGTAGACTTTACTTCTAATTTTTTCTTTTGCGAATAACCCGCCACTATTTTGCCGTCCGCGTTGTAAACGTCGGCCCCGGCAATTAAACCTTTTATAGCATAAGGCTTGTTATTGATCACCTTGATCCCATTTGTAGCTGGGTTCCATTGGATGTGTATCGGCTCGCAGGCCGTTTTAGCGCCAAAATAAGCGCCCGTAAGGTCGTAATAGTAATCATAGGTTTGCCATATCATGGATGGGTATGCCGACTGGCTCATCCACATCAGCATACCCGACGCATTATTCCACATATGATCATTCCAGGCCTCATACATCGCTTTGGTTGCTTCCACATTCATCATTTGAGCCTTTTTACAAAAATCTTGCAGCGAGGTAGCCGTACCATAGCTTTTGCTGATGTCGTTGATATATTTAACCGGGTTCGATCCTCCGCCCAATGCGCCATCGGTGCTGAAATAATGCCGCGCCCACATATTGGTCTTGCTATTAACAGCCTCGGGCGTAGGCGCCACCCAGTAATCCTTCGGCATAAATTTTTTAAAGCTCTCCACATTTACAAAGGTTGCTATGCCAAGCTCGCTGCGTAAACCATAGTTGTCCTTCGAGAACAGGTAACCGTTATGCGGGTCGGTAAAGTAAGTTTTAGGGTCAACGTTGCCCCATATCCCGCTGCCCGACAATATCCGGCTTCCGCCATGTATGGAAAAATTCGGGTTGTTAATCCCGGCATTCGAGCGCGGCAGGTATATTCTGTCGCTGCTGTCATTGTCTTTAATGGCATTTACGATGGCCAGGTTTAAAGGCCCTTTCGGATCGCCCCCGGGTACCCCTTCATTGGCGCCGCACCATATCACGATGGATGGATGGTCGCGCAATTTTTTCACTTTTTCGATGGCATTCCTTTTAAAAACGGCAAGGCTGTCTATGGCCCCGAAGTTGTTCAGCCAGAAATCATCCCACACCATAATGCCGTATTTATCGCAATAGTCATAAAATGCCTCGTCGGTAACTTCGCCGGTCCAGTTCCTGATCATGTTAAAGTTCATCGCCTGGTGAAACCTCACGCGCGTATCGTAATCTTTGCCCCGTGCTTTCAGCATATAATCGCTCATGCCCCAGTTGCCGCCTTTTATCAGTATCGGCACATCATTCACGTACACCCGCAGCGGACCGTTTAGTGCCGTTGTATCGCTTGTTATCTTTCGGATACCGAACGTTTTAGTCACGGCGTCTGAGTTATTGCCACCATCCTCATCAAATGCGACCGAACACGTGTACATATACTGCGTCCCGTCCGGTTTTCCGCCATAACCGTTAGGCCACCATAGTTTAGGATCCTTGATATTTAATTGCGGATAATCCGTTCCTTTTAGTTCGATCAGGGTACTGCTGTCGCCACTGAGTTGGATGGAGGGCGTAACCACCATAATATTCCCGGGGTTGAGGGTTAACCTAAGCTTCCCCGAAGCCGGTTTGCCGGTGTTATTGGTCAACTTAACATTCACGGTTAATTTAGCCAGCGACTTGTTTACCAGGTCGGTGCGCACCCATGGGTCTGCTATTTTTACCGGCCCGGTCGCGGTTACAGTTACCTCATCGGTGATGCCGCTGTTTAACCCCGGCACGGCCGGCATCCAATCCCAGCTGCCGCTGCTCAGGTAAGTCGGCGCCTCCCGGTTGGCAAGACCATGACCGGTGTTCGGCGTAAAAACCAATACCGCGATGGCATTGCGTTTATGCCGGTCGATCAGGCCGCTAATGTCATAGCTTTCCCTTTGCAGCAAACCATCCACCGTGCCTGTATGACGCCCGTTTACATAAACCTCGCCGCGTTTATTGATACCGGCAAAATTAAGCCAGATCTTTTTTCCCGCCGGAAAACCTGCCGCCGAAAACTCGGCGCGGTACCAGTAGGGCTTGTTGTATTTGGATTTATCTACCTTGTAAATATTCTCGCCATAGTCAGGATTGCTTTCCTTGCCTGCAACCACATACGAGTAGAATACCGTCCCCGGAACAACCGCATTTATCCAGCCATCGGCATTAAAGCCGGCGCTTGCCACCTGCACGGCCGTATAAATCGAATCGTTCTGCGGGGCAAGCTTCCATTTTAGCTGAACAATGCTTTTTTGCGCGCTTACTGCTTGAACCAATAAAAACAGGCAGGCAATTAAAACTGCAGCGGAGGGTCTTTTCATAATCCTTTAACAGGTTCGGGCAATTTATAAATAATTTGCTAAATCGATTTAGAAAGGTTTTATTTTTGTTTTGAGGCTTAATAAAGTCGTGCAATTGGAACATGCCACCGTGGAGGAATTATCTGATTCGCTAAAACTGTCAAATGGAACCTGGTATCAAAACATCGCTGTAAACCCGTATGTATGATTAACGCTGGCAACGTCTTAAATAATGTTATAAAATCAAGCGTTTTCCTGGGGCTGTTTATAATTTTCCAGCGTTTTATTTAATTGATCCTTGATCTGTTTTACCAATATTCTTGGCCCAAGCACCCGCAATTTCGCTCCAAAACCCAGTAATTCACGCTCCAGCTCAAAATTCATGATCACTTTAATGCTGAATATCTTTCCGTCGACAGTCTCGCTCAACAGCTTTTGCGTATGATGCAGCGGCTTGGTAATTACATAGGGCGCGTTTGCATTATCGATCCACAACACCACCTCACAATCCCGCTGCCCCGGCGACTTGGTCACACCGATGCAGTCATTATAATAGGTTGAAAGATCAAGCGAGTTGTTTTCGCGGTAGGGTTCGTCTCCCTCCTGTACGGCCTGTATCCTGTCAAGGGCCAGGTTCATAATGTGCGCATTGCGCTTGTGCTGCACTCCCAGAACAAACCAGCGGTTGCGGTATTCCTTCAGCAGGTAGGCGCTGAAGCAAAAAGTGCTGGCCTCCCTTGCTTTAAACGATTGGTAGGTGATGCAGATCGCCTTGCGGGCCACGATAGCCTTGCGGATCACCTCTATCCATTCCAACCCTTTTAGGTTATCGTTCTTCTCGAAATCGATTACCGGGGCACTGTGCGTTTTTTGAGTGTAGATCTTGTCCTCCAGCTTGCTCACCATCTCGTTCAGGTCGGTAAAATGGCTGAAACCTTTGAATTGTTTCAGCAAGTCCGATACCTCGCTTAGCACCCGGAGGTCCTGGTTATTGAGCGGGCTATTGGTAATGCTGTAGTTTTTGTCGGCATAGGTGTAATACTTTTTGTCCACCACTTCAATTGGCGCCTCGTAGCCCAGCTTGTTGCTGCGCATCATCTCAATATCGGCCTGTACGGTGCGGCGGCTTACCCCCGTGTCGATTCCCTGGTATTCGTACAGGGCATCGGCGCAGGCTTCGATCAAATCATCCAGCGTCCATTTCTTATAACGGTTTTGCAGGCACTGGTCTATGGTGCGGTAACGGATGAGTGCGTTTCTATTGACAGGCATAGTTTTGAAGAATTTCGGAAGTCGGATGTTCGATTTCGGAATTATTTAATTGCGGAATAATATTGTTGATAGCAAAATCAAGTTCCCCTCTTGAGAGGGGTTAGGGGTGTGTCACCGAGGATCATGTCTTATTTATTGAGTACTTTAAATCGCTTATTAAAATTCCCGCTAATTTTCGAAATAAATTTCAACTACGCAAACCAGTTGCGCAGATATTCGCGGTGCGCTTAAGGTTACCTATTATGCTCCCAGGTATTAATGTAAAAATTATGGAAGAACGAAGAACAGCGGCTTGGGTGCTAGGCATACTTGCACTGCTTGCTTTATTGCTTTTTATTGTTTTGCCGCGATACAAACATAATGCCGAACAAACTCTTGCGTTCCGAAGTTGTGTTGTCCACTTCCGTTACGATGACAAACAGGTAGCCGACGAAGATATATACCGGTCTGCGACGAGCAGGCTTGGATTGTGTCTGTGTAAACTCTATAGGCAAAATCCGGATTTCGAAACCAGGGACAGCATCATGAGTATTTTTAACCGGGATAATCACGATAGCACGGGCGTTACCTTTACTATAGATAGCGTCATTAAGCAAAATACACCGTTTTTGACACAACGATTACCATTGAGTAATTCCCGGCGATTTTTACATTTTTCAAATATATTTTCATCTACGCAAATACACTGCGCAGGTGCTATATTTCTTCGTGCCATTAAAATACAGCTATTAAACAGTCCCCCTAAATTTAGGGGAGATTTAGAGGGGTAAAAGGACAAAATATGGAAAAGGATAAAATCAGCAATGCCGAGCTGGCAGCTTTAGGCGTCGAAGACCTCGAAGTATTGATAAACTTCAGCCGCGTAGCCAACGGCCTGCTGAAACACGGCGTGATGGACAAAACCCAAATCCTGGCCAATCTCGAAGCGCTGATCGACGACCCCATGCCCTACGCCCTTAAAAAAGGAGGAAAGTTTAAAAACCTGGCAGACGATGTGATCGCCCTGCGTAAAGAAGGAAAGTTTGTAAAGCAGCAGCGCAGCAATTTTGAACTAAAACAGGAGATCGCCGATTTCCCGGTATGGGGATTGGAACATATCGAGGTAGGCGCGCTGGCACAGATGAAAACGGCTATCCAATTGCCCATAGCCGTTGCCGGCGCGCTCATGCCCGATGCGCACCAGGGTTACGGCCTGCCCATTGGCGGGGTGCTGGCCACTACGGCCAATACCATTATCCCCTTCGCGGTGGGTGTGGATATTGCCTGCCGCATGTGCCTGAGCATTTTCGACCTGCCTGCCGAAACCGTGGATACCGAAACCGACAAGCTGAAAAATATGCTGGTCGACAATACTTATTTCGGGATAGGGTGTACTACCAAATCCTACTTTGACAGTTCGCTGTTCGACAGCAAAACCTGGAACGAAACCAAAGTGATACGTAATTTAAAGGATAAAGCATACGCCCAGTTGGGCACCAGTGGTACCGGTAACCATTTTGTGGAATGGGGTGAGCTGACCATTAGCGAAAACGTTTTGGCCGGCATCCCGGCCGGGCGTTATTTAGCGCTGTTGTCGCATTCCGGCTCGCGTGGGTTTGGCGGTTCGGTGGCCGATTATTACAGCAAAATTGCCATGACCAAAACCAAGTTGCCTGCCGAAGCCAAACATTTGGCATGGTTGGATTTGGATAAGGACGAAGGGCAGGAATACTGGATAGCCATGAACCTGGCCGGCGAATATGCCAGCGCCAACCACCACGAGATCCATGGCAAAATTGCCCGTGCCCTGGGTTTGGCGCCGCTGATGATGATCGAAAATCACCACAACTTTGCCTGGAAGGAACAACTGGCCGACGGCACCGAAGTAACGGTACACCGCAAAGGGGCCACCCCGGCCGGCGATGGCGTGCTGGGTATTATCCCTGGCAGCATGAGCACCCCCGGCTTTGTGGTACGCGGCAAAGGCGAAGCCACCAGCATCAACTCCGCCAGCCACGGCGCCGGCCGCCTGATGAGCCGCAGCGCCGCCTTTAAAACCATTGACAAAGCCGCCGTAGCCGCCAACCTGCTGGACAAACGCATCACCCTGATGGGCAGCGACCTGGACGAGACCCCCATGGCCTACAAGGACATCCACACTGTTATGGCCGCCCAAACGGATTTGGTGGAAGTGCTGGCGAAGTTTCAGCCGAGGATCGTACGGATGGCGGATGCGAGGGAAAGGCCGGAGGATTGATTTGGAGGAGGTGAAAGGTAAAGGGTGGAATTGGCTACCACCATGTCATTGCGAGCAAAGCGAAGCAAACTCGTCGCTGATAGGCAAGCGGTAATGCACTGGCTACGAGGTTGCTTCATCGCACCCGGCGCGCCTGCCGCCCGGCGACTCGCAATGACATGATGATTAAATATTGATAAAAATTTAAAAAATGGACCCATTACGCACCGCCATACAAGCCGCCTTTAACCAGGACTTTTGCGGCGAACTGGAATATCATATAACCCGTGCGTTTATAAATTGCGGCGATAGGTTTAACGTGTTGTGGTGCGATGGCATTGATGTGCCCGATATGAACGAGCAGTCTTCAAAACAACCCAATAAGGTTTTTACCATGGCCTGGTTTGGCGAAACAGGGCAGGACAGGTATAAAATGACGATTAAGCTGGGGAAGAAAGCGCTAAAATATTGCGGCGAAGGATTGAGTTTGAGCGATTGCCTGCCACCTGATGACCGGCTGGATTGGGTTTATTTGGATATAAAGAATAAAGAGATAGCGGTGAGTTTGAAATAGGATATAAGCAGCGGGAACCAATGCGACTTTTGACTTTCGACTCAGGACTTTCGACTTAAAAGGAATGGTAGTTCAATGGTAGAATGCGTGCTTGTCGGGCATGTGGTTGCGGGTTCGAGTCCCGTCCATTCCGCGGAGGGTTTGTTAAATTAATTTAACGGATATTAGTAACAACTTAAAATAATGTCACTAACCAAACCAGACGATTTTCCTTTATTGCTCGAAGTATTTCGGGATGGGCTGGTGTTGGGTTTAATTTCAAAAGATGAAATCATCACCTGGGCCGACAATATTATCAATAGTGAAACCGAGCCGGATTACTTTTTTATCGAACTTTCATTAGCGAAGAGCGTAAATGAAATTTGCGAATTGCTTGACAGCCATATTGCACGATTGGGCAGCCCTGTCACTTCAAGGGTGTTCCTGGGGCTTATTTATCAAAAGTTGGTAGATGATAGCAACACAATGGCTGTTGAGCAGGCCGCCGTTTTGACCGGCCGCTTAAATGACCGGGAAATACTAAGCGGTTTTGAGTCAGGCAGAATGTGGGCTTTTGACGATTATGAAATTTTATGTCTACCGGATACCTGTCAGCTACAGGTCGAGATCATTAACTTTTTGTCTATGTATAAAGAATTTAGCCTCAACAATTACGATCAATGGCCAACGATAAATAGCCGTGTTGAAGAAGTTATAAAGGCGGAGCAGGAAAAGCTCGATTTACATTATGCAGCTTACTATAAAGCGCAGAAGAAAACAAGAGTAAAGCGGAAACTAAAGCGATATGCATTGTTTGGCATACCTGTTTTAATTGTGCTTGGTATTATTCTGGCAAATTTAAAAATGATGCAAGGCGAGCCAAGCTGGTCAAAGACATTACTCGACCACGAAGGCCTGTTTTACCTTGATTTTTTTGCGGGCTATTTGATACTTAGATTGGGCTATGGGTTGTGGATAAAGAAGCGACGATGGCGAAAATGGCCACGCATGGAGCTTCGGGTTAGGTCCCGCCCGTCACGCAAAAAGGGGTTGCCAAATTAAAAGACGGATGCAAGTATTGAAGACAAATACGACTTAAGACTTTCGGCTCAATACTTAAGACTTAAAAAGGTGGGCGTTTCCGCCTTGATAGAAAGGCGGCCGCGCTGTACGCTTATACGCCACGGGCGTTAGGCGCGGGGCCGGTATTCGCTGCCATCACTAACGCGGATTCGGTGATTGAAAGTTAACGATATCGCGGAGAATTATTGGATCGAATAACACAATTTTAACACAATGACTAGCAAAAGAGAACTCCAGCTTTCACTCTTCCATTTACACAGCATTGTAAATGACATTTCAACCATATTAAATGCATTAATTCAAGGCGTGCCAGTTTCGGAAGATTTATTTAGGCCAATCCACAAATATATCATAATACGTACGTGTGCTTTTTACGATGAAGTTGAACATCAATTTCTTAAGCTAGCTAAATCAGATGAAATACGATATAAAAAGTTGGAGAATATCTATTCCTATATCCTATCTGAACGGAATAAGTACTTTCCCGATATTTATAATATTAGAAACTATGCTTTAGCGCATAACTACCGTATTAGAAGTGGCAATAACTATCATTCGATATTTGAAAACCAACTGCATTTTACGATTCCAAAATCAGCATCGGAGATATCGGTAAATATTCATTTAATGGACAGTTTTTTGTCAGCAATTAAATGGCTATATCCTGAAATACACGCCATCATGGAAGAAAACCTTGCTGTGCCGACTGAAAATACCGGTTTGGATATGTTCGATGAACATAGTTTCCAAATTGTTATGAGGGAAATCAGTGACAAAATACAAAGGCTCGCTGATGAGAATATTTAGAATCTGATTAAATATTCGAAATTCAACAGCCTGAAACGGGGCAAGCCTGCCGTAGGGGATGCTTCATAGAAGATGGTTAGGTTATAATTATTTGTATTTGTTTATTATTTATTTAGCTTTAAATTTTATAAAGCCCTAATGCCCAATGTCATGAAATACGACTTGAATAAGCGCCGTTATACATTGCCACACAGATTAACAGATGTCATCAGATTAATCACAGTTTTGTCTTTAGATAAGTTCGCGTTTCGAAAATTAGATAGTATAAAAGTAGCGTTAAGAGGCGATCCAGAATCATTGCATACCTGGCAGGACATAGCATATGCGCATCCTGAATTTTTCAGACCAAACGGCACAGAAGATTACATTGCTTTATTAATGCGGTCATACCGTCCCGAAAATCATAACAATGAACGAGATCCGCTTAGTATTCCGGAAACTCAAAAGCTTATTGACGTCGCGATAAGCCTTCATGAAAAAGAAATAGAAAGAATGCAAAGGAACAGCCACAGGGTTCCAATCATTGTCGCCATTATAACACTCTTGGGTGTAACTTTATCAGCTTACATAACAAGTGTATCGAATGCAGATGTTAAACAAAAAATCGCAAACCTAAGTATTCAAATCCAAAAATCGACATCAAAATCCGGTAAGTAATGCTCTTGTTGCCCGTAGATTCCATCGACGGATGCCTGCGCGTGTTCCTTGCCTGCCTCGCTGTCCGTCGATTCAACTGCCGATCTGAGTTTGCTGCTTGAAAATCAAACAATTAACTAACTTTATATTATGCTCGCATTTTTTTTCATTTGTAAGATCCCATCTGCTTCAGATACAAATTCTGCGGAATTCTGGACCGCTGTATTTACTGGTTCATTAACCTTTGCAACGATCGCTCTGTGGTGGATAGGTTACGCGCAACTTCGGGGCATTAAAAAAACCTCCCAAGCAGACTTCATGTTCAAGTTTACGTCAGAATTTTTCAACTCTGAAAACCAAATTTTTATTCTTTTATGCGATAATTTTGCTCTGGAACTAAAACATAAGAAGATAGAATATAACAATCAAATTAAATCAGATTCATTTCCCTATTTTGAAGTCAATCAGGAAATAATCAAGCAGTTGCCTTTAGATCAAACTAAATCGGATGCAATTAGGCAACGTTACTCATGTTATGAAATAGATGACTTTTTGGGTTATTTCGAGGATATTGGAAAATTTGAAAAACAAGGACTTATTTCAATTGAGAACGTATACAATTCTTTTAGTTGGTACATAGAAACAGCCTTGCATAACAATACGATTAAGCAATATCTGAAACTTCAGAAAAAGAACGGAAGCGATCTCTTTGAAAACTTTAACTACATTTCAAAAAAATGCAAATCATTTGAGAAAACAAAAGTAAAAAACAAGTCAATTCGTTTATTCAGGTGTCGATGGTGGCTTTCAAATAAAATTTTGGCAAGATAAAGGCTAATCTGCTCCCATGCTACCGTAAGCATTTTTTGCTGCCGCAAGCCTCCCGGCTTGTGGCCCGCTGACAGGTTGCCGGCGTTCTGCACAGTTGGCTTCCCTTTTCATCAGAAGTATTATTGCTTTGATATCTGATTGAAATTTCCTATTTTTACATATATAATCCCCGTCAACCACTGATAGCAAACAATAAATATGCAACCTTCAGATATAGGCATTACAACCAGGGATGAAAAGTATCTGATCACGGTAAAGAATTTGCGCTCAAGGAATTTTAGTAAAAATCTCCCCTTCCTTATTCTTTCAGAACAATTACCCGACGGGCAGGTATACCGGGAATTTCCTGATGGCCGCATGGAACTTCAGGAAGTATTTGCTGAAGGAGCTAAATTCAAGTCGAAGGTTATTAAGGTTTTAAACGCGCCGGAAGCTGATCGTGTACGCAAGGAGTATGGATTATTCTAAACCGACGCTATTAGTCATTTCCGGCCCAATGGAGCAGGCAAGTCTACCCATATTCAATCCATGCTACCTGAGTCTTTTGCTGGTATTTGGTCTTTTGACCGCGATAGGGCACGGTCAGCGTTTGAAGCCGAATTAACCGCACACCATGTCCCGCAATCGTTGATCACCAAAAAAGCCACCGCGATGATGGAGGAAATGCTTGTTGTTGAAATGGAAAAGGCTATCGCGAAAAAAAGCCATTTTGTTTTGGAAACGCCGCTTTCACATCCGGATTACTGGAAATATCTTGATCTTTTCGAAGCCAACGGATACCAAATCCAATTAAATTACCTGTGCCTTGATAAGGTAAGCGACTGTGTGGCCAGGGTTGGCCAGCGCGTACTGGAGGGTGGTCATTATGTTGCGCCGGATACCATTAAGGGCGTCTATCAAAAAAACCTGCAACATATCAATGAATTCAGGGCAACCTTCAAGGTGTTCGAATTATATGACGGCATGAAAAGGCCGGCATTGTTAGCCAGGATAGAGGATAATGAGGTAACTATGGCGACTGATCTATCGCTAAAGAAAACCTGGCTGAAACACGGCCTGCCGGATATCGCTGCAAAAATTAATGTTTTCAAAGCCGGCAAGAAGGCAGATGTCAAGCACGGGCCAAAGACAGGCAAGCATTTGGGGACATAAAAAAGATCGTTTTATGATAGGCACGCTCGAGTTCCGACGCGATATACCCGTTATCCGTAGATTGCATCTACGGATTTAGAAAGGGTTCTGCCGTAGCAACGTATGTCATACTATAGTTGCCTGTTTCGCAAATTATTATTTATTTTTGTGTATGCAAACAATGGAAATAAAAGTCCCTGACCACAAAACCCAACAGGTGAAGGCTTTTTTAAAAGAATTAGGTGTTACGGTTAAAGAGAAAAAAATAAAAAGTACTCCTAACGCTGATACTATTGCAGCAATGAACGAATTAAAGGCCGGTAAAGGTAAAAAGTTTAAAAATGTAGCCGAACTTTTCGGCAGCATCTGATTGCCTGCCGATGTTCGAAATAGTCACCTCAACTAAGTTTCTCAAAGACTTAAAATTACTCAAAAAACGTCGGCTAACGAATCAACCTTTTACAGCAATTGATTACTGTGCTTGCCGAAAAGGGCCATAACGGACTTGAAAAGAAGCATCGTCCGCACAAACTTATTGGTGATTATAAAGGCTACTGGGAATGCCATGTGAAGCCTGATCTTTTGCTCATTTGGGATGAAAATGAACAAATCAACCTGCTTGAGTTGGTCCGGACAGGATCGCATGCTGATTTGTTTTGACATTCCGCCTCCGCAGGGTCATCGTTGGACAAACCCTGCGGGACAACACGCGAGAAATTGGCGATCTGTTCTGACGGCTTATAAACTATCACTCCTCAACCCAATCCCATTTCGGCCTGTTTTTCAACGGGTTGGCAAATTTTAATTTTTCAGTGCCATTTTTCCAGCGGTTATAACGGTTGCCATTCTTTATTTTATCCAAACGGTACCGTAAACCATTTTTATAAAATTGGTTATCTATCCGGGCCAGTCTTTGCTCCAGTAATGCATCGCCCACTTTTATGCTGTCGATAATGTGTGGCACAATACCAAGTTCAAACAAATCAGGTTCAGCAAATTGGTAGTAGTGTTCCCAACAGTAGTAGTGTTGGTTCCAATACTCTACCCTGGTAAAGCGGGCGCGCTGCTCATCGTTTAGTTTACTTCTGTTTTTATGCCAATGGTAAGGAGTTATGCCATGTAATTTTGGCAATTCTTTAAAAATGTATTTGTGCCATATCCCTTTCCGTTTAGGCCTTTTAAATGATCGATCGTAATGGTATTGTACTTCATTTATCTCATCTAATATTCCCTGGTAAAACGTTGCTTTATCGCTGCGCTGTATTTCGGATTTTAAAACGAACAATCGTTTCCAGCCTTTTTGGTAGGATTCGTCTAATGGTACAGTTCGTTCATAGTCGGGGTCCTTGCTGATGCGTTGGCGCTCCCTGTCAAGCTCTAATAATTGTTTGTCGCGGTCCTTAATAACCAACCGCCGTTTTCGTCGTGCCGATTTTAGCCGGTACGGTGATAATTGTGTGTCCATTGGGACTTCTGCATAAATTTTTCATAAAAAATCTGTTGATTGAAAAATTCACCCGATGGTTATCGGGTATACCCTTTTTTGGAACACAAGAATGCAGGGCCATGAATGGCTGGTGCAATAACAGAAAAATTTACAATGGAAATCTGTTCCGCCTGTTCAGGCAGTGTGCAAAGGGATTATATGCAGCTAAGCGTAGTCTTCATTCCCGTGGAATTAAGGCAAAGATGGGATTTTTGAGCGAATAAAAGAAACAATTAATCAATGCCAATCAAAACCGCAAAACCTGCATTGCCTGGCGTCAGGAGTGCGGGCCAGCTTTTTGCATGCCGGGCATAAGTTTAGAAACACCTTTTCGGGACAATCTTTTAAAATACGTTCGGCGCAATTTATCAAAAACTGGTCCGGCCCTTCGTTCAATAATTTTAACACTTTCGGGTCGTCGCTTAACCGGCCGCTTCTGTAATAAAGTTTGGTGCGGCTACCATCATCGTCCCCCTCCAGCTTAATCAACGACTGCTGATGCCTCAAGGCAACTTTCTCCGCCGGCGTCATCAATTCGCTGAAGTACGTGATGATATAACGGGCTGTATCTTTATTAACCGCTTCCATTTTATAAATCTCTAAAAATAATTTAATTATTTTTCATCTGCGCAAATACACTGCGTAGTAACCCTCAACCTTTGTTCTAACAAAACAAAAAAGGGAGGTTCCCAATGAAATTTAATTTACTAAGCAAGGCAAAAACACAGGCCACCAACTATGAGGGTGCGAAGGCTTACACCATGAGCGCCGAAATGGAGCTGTACACTACAGTGGTTACCTGGAGCCTGAATGATTCGTTCTACGAAAAGAACGAGGAACGTTTAACCCGTTTACGCGGCTTAATTGCCAAATGCGACCCTGTATTTGTGGGTAAGCTGGCGGTGTATGCGCGTACCAAAATGTATATGCGTTCGGTGCCTTTGGTTTTGGTAACTGAATTGGCTAAGCTGCACTCGGGCGATGATCTGGTCGCCCGGGTTACGGATGGCGTGATCGGTCGTGCGGATGAGATCACCGAGTTACTGGCTTGCTACGAGCTGATGAACCAGCGTACCGGTACCAAAAAGCTGAACCGCCTGAGCAAGCAATTGCAAAAGGGTTTAACAAGCGCGTTCAACCGGTTCGACGAATACCAGTTCGCCAAGTACAACCGCGATGGCGCTATCAGGATGCGCGATGCCCTGTTCCTGGTTCACCCTAAGGCAAAGGACGAATTGCAGCAGGTATTGTTCAACAAGATTGTGAACAATGAGCTGCAAACGCCGTACACCTGGGAAACTGAGCTGTCGGCATTGGGTCAGCTGAACTTTGACAGCGACGAAGCTAAGGCAATAGCGTTCCGCGCAAAATGGGAGGAACTGATAGACAGCGGTAAGCTGGGCTACATGGCCCTGTTACGTAACCTGCGCAACATACAGGAAGCCGGCGTAAGCTACGCGCACTTCCAGAAAGTTTGCGCAACGCTGGCCGATGCAAACGAAGTGGCAAAAGCAAAGCAGTTCCCGTTCCGCTATTTGGCGGCTTACAGGGAATTGTTAGCGGCCGGAGTGGAAACTCCAGGTAAGGGCCTAACCCAAAAGTTAAGCGCTTTACTATTGGGCAACAAAGGTTACACCGGCGAATTGCTGGATGCTTTGGAAAAAGCAATACAGGCAAGCGCGGCAAACATCAAAGGATTTGATCATGAAACACGTGTGCTCCTGGCATGTGACGTTTCGGGATCGATGAACAGGGCGATATCGGCAAAGTCGAAGATCATGAATTATGATATCGGTTTGATGCTGGCCATGTTGCTGCAATCGCGCTGCAAAAATGTGCAGGTGGGTATTTTCGGTGATAGCTGGAAAACCATAACTGTACCACGCGCAAATATTTTGGCGGGCGTGCAGGAGCTGTACAAACGGGCCAACGAGGTGGGCTATTCAACCAATGGTTACCTGGTGGTAAAAGATCTGCTCGACCGTAAAGTGCAAATGGATAAGGTAATGCTATTTACCGACTGCCAGTTGTGGGACAGCAAATCCGGAGGCTCGCAGCATATTGAGTTCCACTGGAACCGTTATAAGGCAACAGTGGCACCAGGTGCAAAACTGTACCTGTTCGACTTAGCCGGTTACGGGCAGGCGCCATTGCGATTGCTGCAGAACGACGTGTACCTCGTAGCCGGCTGGAGCGATAAAGTTTTTGAGGTGTTAGCTGCCTTGGAAAACGGAGGCTCGGCTTTAGATGCAATCAATAACATAGCACTATAGACCAGGTATGGGGAAGCTAACGCCCCATACTTTTAAAAAGAAATTAAACTATAAGGATGCCGTAGAAACGGGTTACTTCGGTCACTGGTTAGGAGGAAATGGCATTGTAATAAAAGTTATGATGTGGGTTCGAATCCCAAAGCAATTTCCTCACTCCTGTGTTCGCCTGTTGCTCCTTAAAAGAAAATTAAAAAGGTGTCGTAAATAAGTGTTACTTCAATTTCCAAAACTGAGGTCGCCGGTTCGAGTCCGGCCCTTGAAAAAGGTAGCTCAGACGGTTAGAGCGCAGCGAAAAAACACACTTATTACCTGTTACCCTTTTTATAAAAAGAAATTAAAAAATAAGGATGCCGTAGAAACGGGTTACTTCGCTACCGTTAGGGGGTGGGCAGTGTGGCGCAAGCCGTGCTGGGGGTTCGTCCCGATAGCTATCGGGACCCCATGGCAGCCCCCGTCCCGCGTTCGCCTGTTGCTCCTTATATCATACGCCAAAGCTTTAGCGACGGCCTAAAAAAATAAAAGAAGGTGTCGTAAATAAGTCTTACTTCGGGACGCTGGAGTCGGCCGGTTCGAATCCGGCCCCGTTAAAGGTAGCTCAGTTGGAAGAGCACAGCGCATAGTGATTTATTGCTTTTTACCCTTCTTTTTAAACTTGAAAATATTAAGGTGCCGTAAATATGCGCTACTTCGTGTCGCCGGTTCGTCCCGATTAGCTATCGGGACCGGCCTTTGGAGTGATCCATTGTAGCTCAGTTTGGGTAGAGCAGTTAAGCTAATAAGCTATACGTATATTGCCTGTCGCCCTTAAGAAATAAAGAAGATGCCGTAGACAAGCGTTACTTCAACCCGTCACGTTTAACACGCTTGCCGGATTGTCGCTCTTCTTTTTAAAATATTTAATGCTAAAAAGGTGCCGTAAACTGGTGATACTTCGGTTAGAACATCCCGATAATATCGGGAAGGACGTTGGTTCAAATCCAGCCAGTGATTAATTTCACAAGTAGTTCAGATAAAAAACTCACCGGTTGCTTTTTGCCCTTTTTTTAAAAACATAATGAAAGATGCCGTAAGCCTGTGATACTTCGCTGGTGAAATCCCTTACGGGAGCAGGTTCGAATCCTGAAAAACACACACTGACTATTGCTCTTTCATTATATTTATTACAATTCGCGTCGAAACTCCGGTGTCCGTCTCCATCTGCAGACGCGTATGCGTGTACATTGTATCTCCACATCCAGGTTCGTCGCGCCCCCTATGCCTGGAGATTGTATCTCCACACCCAACCCCGCTGTTCGAAGTTTCCAACTTCGAACCCGTATGCCTGGAGACTGCGTCTCCAACGTCCACACCACCCACCCTTAACCACCCACCCCTTATTCATTAGCGCTGTATACTCCCCGTCCAGGTACACCCACAACTCCCACTGTTGAACTTTTGAACAAATAGCTTTGGACGTTTTAGAAAACCTGGGCGCGTGAATCCGGGCTACCTTTGTTTCATAAAATTTAAAGAAAATGACAAAAACAGTATTAGTAACGGGAGCTTCGGCAGGGATTGGCAAAGCAACCTCGATTTATTTGGCGCAAAATGGCTACAACGTTTATGGGGCAGCTCGCAGAATCGACAAAATGGAAGACTTGAAAACGCACGGCATCAAACCGATTGCGCTGGACGTAACGAAAGAGGAAAGCATCGTTTTGTGTATCAATCAAATATTTAAAGAAGCCGGAAGCATTGATGTGCTGGTAAATAACGCGGGCTTTGGTTCGTATGGCGCAATCGAAGACGCACGCTATCAACTCGAAGTAAACGTGTTTGGCGCAATGCGATTAGCGCAGCTGGTGTTACCTAAAATGCGAGAAAACAAATTCGGCAAAATCGTGAACATTTCATCTGTTGGCGGTAAAAGCGCATTTCCGTTAGGCGGTTGGTATCACGCAAGTAAATTTGCTATCGAAGCCTTGAGCGATACTATGCGAAGAGAAGTAAAACAATTCGGAGTGGACGTAGTTGTGATTGAGCCGGGCGGTATAAAATCGGAATGGGGAAATATTGCATTTGAAAGTTTGATACGCGTTTCGGAAAAAACGGTATATCACAAAATGGCAGGAGCTGTAGAAAAATTTTTTAAAGCTTCGTCCGCAAATCTGCCCGAACCAATTGTCATTGCCAAATTGATCAAAGAAGGCATTGAAGCTAAAAGTCCGAAAGCGCGCTATTCGGGCGGGTACATGGCTGCCGTGGCCTTGTTTATGGCTCGTTTTGTTCCTGATAAATTGCAGGACATTATTATTGCCTCACAAATTAAACCTTAGATCATCGTATATGCAACAGGAACAAATTCAGCGTAACATTTTGTTACTTGCCTGCGAGCCCGAAACGGATTTCGGACACGATCCGTTTGTCTATGAACATATATTAGGTTTAATCACCTCGGGCGTTGCAGAACGCCACACGGATAAAGGAGTTGTTTCGTACGGCGCGGGAACATTGATGCTCTTGCGCAGGAATCAATTATTGAAAGTAACTAAGAAACATTTTGATGGAAAACCATTTGCTACGATCAATATTTTATTAGACCAGGAAACGCTGAAAAAATACAGTCTGGAGCACGACGTACAAGCAAACGGAATTTACACAGGCGAACCAAATGTGTTGCTCGAAAATGATGTGTTTATGAAAGGGTATTTCAATTCGCTGATGCCATATTTCGTTCAACCCGAAAAGTTGACGCCAATTTTGGCGCAAGCAAAAACTACGGAAGCTATTGCATTATTGTTGCGAAATCCTGCATTGAAAAATTTTTTGTTCGATTTCAGCGAACCACACAAAATCGATTTGGAAGCCTTTATGAACCGCCACTTTTCGTTCAATGTTCCGCTTGCGCAATCCGCGAAATTGACAGGCAGAAGCCTTTCAACATTCAAACGCGATTTTGAAAAAATCTTTCACGCCACACCCCAAAAATGGTTGCAGAAAACACGCCTGGGAAGGGCGCATTTTCTCATTTCGCAAAAGAACCGAAAACCGTCTG